>JALYHX010000226.1 GCA_030776305.1 Myxococcota bacterium | reverse complement strand
ATCCAGGGCGGGCCTCAACTTGAAGCTCGTGGAGTCGTGGTCCCCAATCTGGTGACTGAACCCGAAGTCCGCGTCGTTGGTGATGACGAAATTCCCCTGTCGTTCGAGCTCGCGAGCCGTTCCGCCGAAAGCGGGGGCATTCTTGGTCACGGCTGCGATGACACCAATGGCGAGTGCCTGCAATACGAAGCGCGATATTCCCATGGTGCCGGCGATGGTGCGTCAGCTCGACGTCGCGGGGCAAGCTCTCGGCCGCTCGACTCGAAGACTCGACCGCGGGTTTGCTGATGCGTGCTGACGCCATGCGATGTGGTCGCGCGGTGACTCGCAGCCAGGGCGTGTCTTCAAAGTGAAGCCACACTCAAAGTTGCTCAGGTTGTCGTCGGCTCCCTCGCTTCGCAAGGCGTGCTGATATGGTCGAGCCGGCGTGGTCGGCCAGCCGGGCCAGCGGCAAAGCCCTCCTCACGGGAGTGAGACGATCTTCCCCTCCGTCGGAAAGCGAAATCGCGAGCTGAGCCCGGCCTCGTCCGCGCGTTGCATGAGCGCTTCGATCGGCTCGCGATAGTGCGCGAACGTGGTGTGGTGGATCGGCACGACCATCTTCGGGTCGAGGAGGCGTACAAGCGAGATGGCTTCCTCGGAATTCATCGTCCGGAGCCCGAGATCGCCATCGCCACCGACGCCGCCGAGATGCGGTAGAAGCAAGTCGATCGGACCATAAGTCGCCGCAACCGTCTTCATTTCGTCCGAAGGACCGCGTCGCGGCACGGCGCTGATGGCCGCCTTGGGAGGAGGGCGCGGAGCGACGAGGCCGAGGCTCTCCAGTGTTTCGCCGATGTGTGCCGCGGCTTCGGCCGCGAGCGCCGTATCGACCGGGACGAGGAGCTCGGCGAGTTTGCGGAGCTCCCACTCGGCCGGGATAGCTTGTCGCGCGTCCCACCGCGTTGCGGTACGCTGAGACGCGCCGAGCGCGGGGCCGAACTCGCGCTGACTCATTGAGAGCTTGTTGAGAGCTTGTTTCGCGCGTCGGTCAGCAAGTGAGGGAGACTTCGCTGCGGCTTGATGACGGCCATGGTCTCGGCGACTCTGGCCGAGGGCAGCCCGCGCCGCAAGGCCATCCGCTCGGCGATGGCGCACTCGCGGGCTGTACGAGGCGTGTATCCCGCGATCGGAGGCGTGTTCGCGCAATTCGATGGCGTATTGTCAGCGCCATAGTGCGGCGAGTTGGCCATGATGAGCGCCGCCAAAGCACATATTGGCGCGAATAGGCCCGACGATGGCCTGTCCAGTCGCGAGTACGGCGAACCTATTGGCGCTCTCAGCGCCATCCAGCGTGCCTTTGGAGACGTCCTTGACGATTCATACGCCAACGCACGGCGGCCTTGCGCCTGGGTCGAATGGTCATGCGCCAATCGCGTGGCGTGGTCCGCCAGGCCACGCGTCATTTCAGCCTCTTTCCCGTAGGCAAGCGCCCAAGCTGGTCCACGTTTACGCAAGCGTGCTCCTCCAGGTTGGCAGGATTGGGAGGGGCCTGAGTCGACGCGAGCGCTTTGGTGTCTGCCGCGAACGATTGCGAGATGGCTTCCGTACAGGCGGCTTCGACGGCGAGCTCGCCGCCGAAGTGTTCTTCCGGAACCAGATGCCGTTCGCGGACATTGTGATCAAGACGCATGCGAGCCCGGAAGCCATTCGGATGCTGTGGGACGAAAACAACGTGCCGGTCGGTATGTGACAACCTGCGGTCTAATTGAGCCCGTGAACTCCGAGCCCTGGATTGTCATCGCGCACGCGGAGGTCGCGTTGCTTAGCGCCGCTCGCGTCGGCGAACATGCGCGTTACGAGCCCCCACACATGTGATGCCGTCTTCCACGAGATCGGCTTCTCCACGCGCGCACTCGCTCGTCAAGGCAGGCCACAAACTCCTCGAGCTCGGCGCGATTCACGTCGCGCATCGGGCGGGCGCCGAGCCGTGGCAGCACGTGCGCCGTCAGGCGATGCCCGTCCGTGTCCACCGATCGAAGCCCGCGCGCACGACGAGCCTTGCACCATCGCCCCGACCAAAGCTTGACCGTCTCGCCATTTCTCGGGTGGCCCTGCCTTGCCTCCTCCGCCTCACGCTTCTTCTTCGCAGCGAGCAGCTCTCCTGTCTCGTCCTCACGCTCCTGCGCGGCAAGCGCGTAAATTTCCGCACGCTCCTCGCCGCTCATCCCCCTGCCGCCCGCGTATGCTTCTCGGGCACGTCGACGCGAGCCCGCGAACCGTCCCCAAGGCGAATGCGTGCGCGGTAGTAGACTGTGCCGTCCGTGCGCTTGAAGGGCTCGATACCGAACCGGTGCGGGGAGGGCGCATAGCTTATAGCTAAGCTAAGCCGCCTGGTCGACTTCGGCCCAGCCGCCAGGCTGCCGTTCGAGGCGCATGGCGCCGCGGGCTCGCTCATCTCGGATGCTCTCAGACCTCGACGCCGAAGGCCTCGGCGCCCTCGCGGCACGTGCCATTGATGCCTGTCAGGGTGAGGCGCACCCCGTCGACGGCGACGAGGGCTGGGAGGATCGAACGCGCTGGCCTCTAACGAGTGGCTACATGCTCCCCCACAGGGAGCAGGCGGTAGAAGACGGAGTAGGCGGGGCACGCCCATAGCCGGTCGGACCCGCACGAGACGCTGGACCCGGCGCTTCGGGCCGCATCCACCGAACCGTTCGTAACGCTCGGAGGACGCGCTTCCACCGCGGCCTGGCCCGGACCGATTCTTCGGCGATAATGTCCGCCGCGATGGATTGGCTCGGTGTTCGCGGGGGTGCGGGGCTTGCGGCGGTCTGCTGCCCGGCTTGGCTCGTGTGCGGGTGCGGGTCCGATGTTCCTGGTACGCCCGCGGACGGCGGCGCCGACGGAATGTCAGCAGCGGACGGAGCGTACGGCGCGGACGCGCGCAGCGACGGAAGCGATGCAATGGACGGCGGCCGGCTGTCGCTCGACGCCGCGACCGACGTGAGCTCGGACAGCCAGGCGCCGGGCGGGGGCGCCGGCCCCGATGGTAACGTCGATGCCGCGGCCGACGTGTTCAGCGGCGGGACCGACGGCGCGGGCAACGACGGGGACACGCTGTCGCCATTCGGGGCCTACCGCTGGGTCTCGCTTCCCGCGCCGGGTGGCACTTTGACGACCGCGATCGCGGTCGACAGCGAGGGCGTTCTCTACGCAGGCGCGGGGGGCACGGCCGCCGCTCAGGCCAATCCCGCGGCAGGGATCTTCAAGTCGACGGATCAGGGGGCCTCGTGGCGCCCGGTCAACTACGGCGTCTACGACTACCACGTCGCGAGCTTGCTTGCGAACGGCACGACGATCTACGCGGGAACGACGAATCTCCTGCGCAGCGTCGATCGCGGCGTGTCCTGGCAGCAGGTGACGCCCGTGTCGTCGGTCGGTCTGATGTCCGCGATCGGCGCGCAGGGGAATCTGGTCATCACGGCCTCGACCTACGGAGGGGCCTACTACGTGTCCAAGGACAACGGCAACACCTTCACCACGGGCCAGGTCACGGGCGGCGCGGCAAGTGCGCCGAGCCTGGCGGTCCTTGGTCCGGTGATGCTGTTCGCGAACGATAGCGGAGTCGTCCGATCGATCGACGGCGGCGCGACGTTCACCGGCGTCCAGGGCATCAATAACGGGACGCAGATGGGCGCCAACCTCGCGTGCGACGGCGTACAGACCTGCTACGCCAACGCGCACAACACCACGACCATCGGCGGCCCGACGGCGCTGCTCAAGTCGACGGACGCCGGCGCCACCTGGACGCCGCTCGGCCCCGCCAATGCGCCGGTGCTCGCGGTCAGCGACACGGGGATTCTTTACATCTTGTCGGGATCGCTGATCGACCGCTCCGACGACGGGGGTGCGACCTTCGTCTCGGTCAACGTGCCCACCACGGGGGGTGCGTTCCAACCCAACTGCTTCTTCGGCGCATTCGCGGCGCGCGGGAACCAGCTCTTCGCCGCCTGTATCGACGGCGTTTACCGATCCGACGACAAGGGACAGCACTGGCAGGCCGCCAGCGGGTCGCCGGCGATCGGGACCATCACGGGCCCCGTCTTGAGCATGCTGGTCGACACGAGCGCGACCGCGCTGGGAGCGAGCGGGGACATCTACGTGGTCGCGCCGTACCTGAACTCTTACACGCCTTACGCGCTGCAGCGCTCCACCGACGGCGGGTGGACGTGGCAGGTGATGGCGCGGAACTTCCTCGGCAAGTGCGTCTTGACCGGCACCGGCGCGCTGGTTTGCAAGGCGGACTCCAGCCAAGTAGGGCCGCAGCTCGTCCAGCGCAGCGCGGACCACGGCGTCACCTGGCAGACCGCAACCCTGCCTCCGGATCTGTCGCCGGGAGTGCAGTTCGACGTCGCCGACATCGCGTCCAGTGGCTCCGCCGTCTATGCGGGCGGCAGCCGTGGCGTCGCTCGGTCGGACGACGACGGGCTCACCTTCCAGCTCCTGCCCGCCACGCCCGCCGTGGGCACGCTGCAGGTCCTTCACAGCGGCCATATCCTCGCCAACGGCTTCCGGTCGAACGACAGGGGCGCCACTTGGCAGGCGCTCTCGATGTACGTCCCTTTGCCGATTCTCGAGGACGCCGCCGGCCGGTTGCTCCGTCCCGACACCTATGTGGGCGTCGCGGTATCCGTCGACGAAGGCGACACCTGGCAAGCATTTCCGTCCAATGGCCTTCTTCTCCAGGGCAACACCCTCGCGGGGGTCGGTGCCGACCGCGCCGGCCACCTTTTCCTGATCGGTGGCACGCCAGCGCCCTACGGACAGCCCTTGTCCTACGGAATTCCTTTGGAGCTCTACGCCACGGCGGACGACATGAACTGGGGCGCGCTCCCGCCCCAGATCGCGCTCCCGAACGCAAACGTAGTCGCGTTCGCGACCGACAAGCAGGGGCGGCTGCTCGCCGCGACCTCGGGCGGCCTGTTCCGCTTCGAGTCGATGACCGACCCCGGCCCGTCTCCACCCCGCAGCGTCGTCGACGGGGGCACAAGCGCCGCGCCGCCCGCGCGGCCGCTTTCTTTGGTCGTGCAGAACGGCCCCTGGTCCTTGACGAACCCGCCGCTCGGCTTCGGCGTCGACGGCGCTGGGAACGCCTACACCTGCGACGACAACAACATCTACGTCGTCGACGGCGCCGGCGCCGTAAGCA
>JALYHX010000225.1 GCA_030776305.1 Myxococcota bacterium | reverse complement strand
ACCGCCACCGTCTTTTGAAAACCGTGTGGGCCCGCTCGCCTCGCAAGATAGACCTCAGCCATTCCGCCCGTCGCGATCCGCCGGATCAGCTCGTACGGTCCCAGGCGCAAGGGCGCCGGGATGGTGGAGATCGTCATCGCTTCTGTCGCATGGCCGCGGATCGCGCGGTCAGTACCTCCGAGTTCAGGGTATCACGATCCCGCGCGCAACCATCCGCGCGCCGGGCGAGCACCATGACGAACGGTATCCTGGTCCTGGACAAACCGCGTGGGCCGACGAGCCACGACATCGTCGCGCACATGCGCCGCGTCCTCCGCGTCCGTCAGGTCGGACACGCCGGCACACTCGACCCCATGGCGACCGGCGTGCTGGTGGTCGCTGTAGGCGAAGCAACCAAGCTCGTTCCCTGGCTCGTGGCAACCGACAAGACCTACGAGGCGACGATTGCCCTCGGGGTCGAGACCGATACATTGGACGCGGAGGGCCGCGTGTTGCGCAGGGTTGCGCTGAGCGACCCATTGCGGGAGGCGCTGTTTGCTCGGCGCGGGCGCCCGATCCCATCGGAGCTGCGAGCGGCCTTGGCGGCCGAGAGCGCACGCAGCTCGCAAGTTCCACCCGCCTTCTCGGCCATCAAACGCGACGGGGAGCGAGCCTATGCATTGGCGCGTCGTGGCGTACAGCCGGTCCTCACCGCCCGCGATGTCCACGTGCGCAGGCTGGAGCTCGTGGCGTGCATTGCCGAGCCACCATCCATCGCAGTCTTGCTCGAGGTCAGCAAGGGCTACTATGTGCGCGCGTTGGCACGCGACTTGTGCGAAGCGCTCGGAACCGTCGGGCACCTCACGTCCCTTCGCAGAACGCGCTCAGGTTGCTTCGAACGCGGCGAGGCACTCTCGCTGGACGCCCCGAAAGACGAGCTCCTCGCGCGCATGGTTCCACTCGCCGTCGCAGCGACACGCGTCCTGCCGAGCGCCCAGCTCACGAACGTCGGCGTGCGCGATGCACGGTGCGGACGACAAGTGCAGCCCCCGGACATCCGCGGGCCGGCGGATGCACCAAGCGCGTGGCTCGATCCCCAGGGCGAGCTCGTCGCCGTGGGTAGCGTCGACCAGGCCGGCTGCGGCAGCGTCCTGCGCGGTTTCGCCGCCGCTACGGACGGCGCGCACCGCTAGGAGCCCGAGCCCCCGTCCCACCCGGTTTCGCCACCTCTTGCAGCGCCTTCAAGCGCTCGGTCGCTTGCTTCGAGAGCGAGCCATTCGGCGCGAGCTCGAGGTAGTTCGCGTACTCGACCGCCGCCTCCCTGAAGCGCTTCGCAAGCGCGAACCGGCCCCCCAAGTAGTAGTGTCCGGGCGCATAGGTCGGCTCTTTGGCGACCGCGACCTGAAGGTCATCGAGCGTTCCCTTCTCGTCCTTCAAACCGAGCCTGCAGAGCGCACGTTCCGTACGAACCTCGCCTCCGTCTTTCATCTGGATCGCGCGCTCGAACGTCTTGACGCACGCTTCGAACTCGCCGGCCATCCTGTATTCGTGACCGATCGACGCGACCATTCCGTAGTCGTCCTTGACCAGAGCCCGCGTCGCCTCGAGCTGCGGGGCCGCCCCGCGGACGTGCCACGTGTTGAGCCAGTGCGCGAGCGTCAAGTGGAACATGGGCTCCGAAGGCTGGTCCTTGATGGCCTCCTCGAATTCGTGGATCGCGTTGTCCTGTTCGCCGCGCATAGCAAGGGCGATTCCGACGTTCTCGTGCAGCGCTGCGTTTCCCGAATGCTTCGCGAGCGCAGCGCGTCCCGTCGCGAGCGCGTCATCGGTTCGCCCCTCGTCGAGATAAAGCGCAGACAGCGCCGCCGATGCCATGTCGAAGTCTGGCTTCATTGTCAGCGCAGACTTGTACGCGGCCTCGGCCGCCGGCTTGTCGCCGAGCTTTTCGCACGCCATCGCGAGATTGTAAAATGCTTGGTAGTCGCTCGCGTTCTTCTTGGTTGCTGCATCGAACGACTTGCGCGCGTCGGCATAGTTGCCAGCGTCGAACGCCTT
>JALYHX010000224.1 GCA_030776305.1 Myxococcota bacterium | reverse complement strand
CGGCGCCAACGTCGGTCGTGTAATGGCTCGATTGAGGACAGTATGCGCAGTCCTCCGGGCAGCCGCCCGTCTTGACGCTGAGCAGCGTGCAAAGCTGCACTTCGTCCTCGACGTGTTGGGCGCGGTGCACTTCGCGCGCGCGGTCCAAGAGGTCGAAGAGCGGTGTATCGTAGAGAGCACGCACGGACTCGCGGGTCACGGCGGGCAATGCACTGCGCACGGGCATGAGCCACGCACTCTATCCCAGTCCGCGCTTCTTCGGAACGACGTCCTCGCTTGCTCACGAAGTCCGTTCGAGCACGCATGGGAGTTCATCCGCCACGGCCCTGGCCAGTGCGTCGATCTCGTCCGCTTCGTGCGTCGCCATGAGCGTGATTCGCAACCGAGAGGTTCCGTTTGGAACCGAAGGATGGCGAATGCCATGCGCGAAATAGCCCCGATCGAGGAGCCGCGCGCTGAGTCGCATCGTGGCTTCGTTCTCCCCCACGATCACCGGGACGATGTGCGTCGTACTTGGCGCCGTCGAGATTCCGAAAGACGAGAGGCTTGCGCGCAGCCGGGTCGCATTCGCCTGCAAGCGCTCGCGGCGCAGCGGCTCGGCCTGCACGATACGGAGCGCGGCTCGCGCCGCGGCGACCTGGGGCGGCGAAAGCGCGCATGTAAATAGAAACGTTCGCGCCGAGTTAACGAGCAGGTCGCGGAGGCGCGAGGAACCCGCCACGAATGCACCGAACGAACCGAACGCCTTACCAAGCGTACCGACGTACACATCGACGCCATCTTCGGCGCCAACCAGTTCCGCCGCACCACGGCCGCGAGGGCCGAGTGTTCCGCACCCATGCGCGTCGTCCAAAAGCACGATCGCACCGTATTGCCGAGCGAGGTGCGTCATGGCCAGCAGCGGGGCGAGGTCACCATCCATGCTGTAGACGCCGTCAAGCGCGAGGACCACGCGGCGCTTCTCACGGACCGCGACATCCGAGGCGACCCGCAAGAGGTCAACAAGGACGTCGACATCCCCGTGCGGAAACACCCGCTTATCTGCGCGCGCAAGTCGGCAGGCGTCGACGATCGACGCGTGATTCAGCGCGTCGGAGAGCACGATGTCGCCGGGTCGAATGAGCGTGCAGAGCACACCGAGGTTGGCCATGTACCCCGTACTGAACAGGAGCGCTGCTTCGACGCCGAGAAACTTCGCAAACTCCGCTTCGAGTTCTTCATGAAGGTCGCTGTTGCCGCAGATCAATCGCGAGCCGCCTGCCGCACATCCATGGGTACGCGCGGCGATGGTGGCGGCTTCGACAACATCGGGGTGATGGGCGAGGTCGAGGTAGTTGCTGCTTGCAAAGTGAATGACGGAGCGCCCGTCGACACGCATCTGTCGGCTCTGCGCGGAAGTGAGCAAGTGCATTCGACGGTACGTTCCTCGCTCATGAAACGCGCGGAGCGTCTCGTCAGCGATCGCATCGACGAGAGGAGAGCCGCCGGCGAGCGGGGTTCGCGTGAGGGTGTCCATCGCCACCATCATCGACGGGGCGCGCAGCCGCGCAAGTCAGGAAGCTCTAGCGGGTGGACGGGGTGCACGCGCGCACCGCCCCGTGTTCAACAAGGGGACGTCGACGCGGTCGTCGCGTCGGCGAAGCGAGTGGGTCAGCCACCCCCGACGAAGTGAACGATCTCGATGACATCTCCGGCCGCAACGCGGTGCTGCGCATGTTGCGCGCGCGGGACGATGGCTTGATTGATCTCCACGGCGACCGGGCCTTCCGTCAGCCCGAGATGCTCGACGAGGGCGAGCACAGTCAGTTCGTCGGGCACGTCGCGTGCCGATCCGTTGACGGTGACCTGCATGGGCAGCTTTTAGCATGACGAGGTCGGGGTCGATCGTCGGGGTCATCGGCAAGTGCACGCCGCGTTCGCCGGGTCTGCGTTGGAACACGTGCACCCGAGGGCGCACGAGTCATTTCCGCACGGCTGCGGCGTCGTTCCTCCCGCGAGGACACACACCGGCACGGACGCGCCGTCGGGCATCTGGCAGCTCACGCCGGCGCCGGAGCGACAGCTCACCGCGAGCCCCCCGTCGGGACCGAAGCACGACAGGACGGCGCCGCACTCCGTACCGGATTGCCTGAGGACCGAGCAGCTCCAGTTGCCGGCGACGCAACTGCATTCGTAGAACGTACGCGGCTCGATCAAACCCGATCCCACGAGGCAGGCTGGGTAGCCGCAAAATCGGCACGGGGTGTCCTTCGAGCAAGCGCCACTTGGTTTCGTCGACTCTGGGTAACAATAGGGGGGACCGGACGCACTGACGCCGGCATCGGAGTCGACCTCGCACTGCTGGACACCGCCGTCGTCGTAGGTGGATTGGCGAGCGGACGACGAGCACCCGGCAGCGACGACAACCACGGCCGTAAGGAGCGAGTCTCGATCGATGGCCATGGGTCCTTCAATACGTTCGCTGGACTTTTTTGGCCACGCCCAACGTCGGCCGCGGTGTGTCGCGCCAGGACGGCAATCGTGAACGTCCGCACGGTACGGCCCGCGCGCTCGACGGCCACTTGGCGCGTACGCACCGTTGCATAGGTCGACAGGACCGGCGGGTCCCCGAACCGCGCATCGCTGATCCACAAGATGACATCGGCGGTGCGCCAGCGATCGCGCGGCAGCCAGTCGTCG
>JALYHX010000223.1 GCA_030776305.1 Myxococcota bacterium | reverse complement strand
CCCATTCCCGCCCCGCCGTGATCGAAATCGCTCCGCCTTCTCATCAGCGCGTGCGCCATGACAGCCAATCCGACGGGCCTGCACTTGGGCTCGTGCACATCGGCGCGCAGCGACCATCCGTCGGCCGTGCGAATTTCTATCTGCTCGGAAGCGGGCAGCGACCGCTTGATTCGCGTCCGTCCGCGCCGCTGCGGCATGCCACGATATTGCCACGGAATCGGCCGTCATCCGACGGGCAATACCCAAACGCTGTCCCCCTCTTTGATTCCGAGCTGCTCCGCGGAGTCCTCGGCAATTTGCCCCCGCATCCCCGTGGGCGTTGCGTCCCCGGACTGCCAAGGCGCCCACACGCATCGGAAAAAAGGCGGCTCGTTCATCTCGACTGCGACGAGCGCGCGCGTCTTCGGCGCGTCGGTGGACGAGACGACGTTCGACACCCGTGCGAGCCGCGAGCGATCGACAAGGGTCACCTCGTCGGTCGCCGCACTGAAATGCGGGCCGCCGTCGAAAGGATCGACGCGCTCGGCGTAGCGAAACCCGATGCGCCGCAGGAGCTTCTCCACGCTCTTCGTCTGCGCTCCCACCCTGCCGATGACGTCTTGCGCTTGCTGCGGAAGGAGCGACGCGTAGATGGCGCCCTCGGGAAAGAGCCCTTTGACGAATTCCTTGTTCTTCTTGGACAGTCGGTCGGCCTCCACATACGTCATGCCGGTGAACTTTCGACCGAGCGCGTCCCAAAGGTAGGACGTGCCGTCACGTTCGAGCGGGGGCAAGAGCTCTGCGAGAAGCTCGTCCCTGAACCACTCCCGGTGCATCTTGATATAGAGCAGTCGCACATACGAGATCATGAGCCCGAGGCGCTCGGGCTTCTTGCGGTACTCGGGAGTCACGATGAGTCCCCCGATCTCGGTCGGGCCGTTGTAGGAGTAGCCGATCTTGAGCACGACGTGGCGAAAGTGCTTGTCAAGCGTCGCCGAGTAGCGCTCCTCCTCGGAAACGTCGACATAAATGTAAGGGGCGTCCCGGCGACCCAGTTGACCGATGATCATCGAGGTGCCGACGATGCGTTGGTGTTTCAAATCGACGAGCACGAACACGTATTCTCGTCTGCGTGGATCCTTGATTGTGCCGGAGAAACTCTTCTCCGCAATCTCGAGGATCCCACGGATCTCGTCGCGATCCGCAGGCAAGTTGACGGTGTCGAGATGATGCGCGACCTCCAGCAATTGATCTTCGTCGGCGGGCACGGCGCCGCGGATCTCGAAAGGCCAGGGCATACGCGGCTGTCACTTTCCGGTGAGCAGGCGCAGCAGCATGGAGGCCGTTTTTCCATACGGCGGCCGCATGAGTGCTCGGGCACTCAGGCGAGACTGATGGAAGATAGGCTTTTTCTTGGTGAACGCATCGAAGCCTTCGCGGCCATGATACTGCCCGAATCCGCTGGAGCCGATCCCACCGAACGGCAAGTCTTCCTGCATGGCGTGTAGGAGCGTCTCATTGATTGTTACCGCGCCCGACATCGTCTCGGAGATCACGCGACCGATCGCCTCGCGGTCGTCCCCGAAGTAATAGAGGGCGAGCGGGCGCGGGTGGGCGTTGACGTAGGCGATTGCCTCGTCGAGGTGCCGATAGGCAAGGACCGGTAGAAGCGGGCCGAAGATTTCCTCTTTCAGCACGAGCATTTCGTCGTTCGGGTCGAGCACGAGCATCGGGACGAGCTTGCGTGAACTCTCGAATTTCTCCTGCGCCGGATTCAGCTCCACGATCCGCGCTCCGTGCGATTGCGCGTCGCGGACGCAGTTGCGAAGACGGGCAAGATGTCCGTCGGAAATGATGGATGTGTAATCGGGGCTCCTGTCCAAGCTCGGATACATCTTCGCGACGGCTTCGCGGCATCCTGCGATGAATGCCTCGCGGACGTCGGGGTGGATCATCACGTAGTCGGGCGCAATACACGTCTGTCCCGCGTTGAAGAGCTTTCCCGCCATGATCCGCTCGGCGGCAGTGCGTATGGAGATGCCCGGTCCGATGATCACGGGGGACTTTCCCCCGAGCTCCAGGGTGACCGGAACGAGGTTCTCGCTCGCGGCCCGTGCGACGAGCTTTCCTACCCGCGTCGATCCAGTGAAAAACAGATGGTCGAACGGCAAATGCGAGAAGAGCTCACCCACTTCCGGACCGCCGGGAACGACGACGACCTCGTCCTCGGCGAACGCTTCGGCGACCAAATCGCGCAACAATGCCGCGGTTTCCGGCGCGAGCTCGCTCGGCTTGAGCATCGCGCGATTTCCCGCTGCAAGGGCGCCGACAAGCGGCGAGAGGCTCAGAAGCACCGGATAGTTCCACGGGGAGATGATTCCGACGACCCCCGCAGGCTGGGGAATCACTCGTGCGTCCGCCGGCAAAAAAACCCAGCCGACGTCCCGCTCCTCGGTCTCCATCCAGTCACGCATACGAACCTTGGCGTGACGGATGGCGGAGAGCACGCCAAAGACCTCGGCCCCGAGAGTTTCATGGCTCGAGCGGTTCCCGAAGTCCCTCGAAATCGCCGCGACGACTGCGCCCTTGCGACGCATGAGGGCGCTCTTGAGCCGATCGAGCCGGCGAACGCGCTCGTCGAAGCTTGGCGCTCCATGCTTTCGTTGCGCATCTTTCAGCCGGTCCAATACGACGCGGAGGTCGGTCGTCGGCGGTGCGACCGGTGAGGACGGGGCAGTGGCTGTCATACTTGGAGCTCGAACTGGACGAGCGAGCCTACGCTCTGGTGTCCGGGGACTTGGGGCCCCCATGCTTCGCCTCTTCGTTGGGAAGGTCTTGCGGGGCCTGACCGCCCTCCCGGGGCGGCTGAGATGGCCCTCCCTTCCTACCGAACACCTCGCGCTCGATGGCCGACGCTACGTTCTCGATGGCCCGTCCCACCTCGCGCGCACTCGTGACGACGACCTCCTCGACGCCCCCTTTCGGCAGCCTTTCCACGGCACTTCTCGCCGCGCGAAAGAGCAGGCCCAACCCTTTGCGTACGTCCTGTAGCGGTGTCGGCTTGTCGTCGTTCATGGCACTAGAAGCATGCGCACGAGAGCGCGCGATGTCGAGATTACCGAGACGGTAGGGCAGCGACGGCCATTTTTCGTCCTCGTCTCCAGGCCGTGCAGCGGTTTCGGCCCGAGCGTTTCGACAGGTACAGCGAATCGTCGGCGGCCTTGAAGAGTGACTCCCAGTCGGTCCCTGCAGCCGGGAGTGTGGCGACGCCAATGGATACCGTTACCGACAGGGCGCCGCTCGCCGCCCGGAAGCTGGTCCTGCTTACGTCCTCGCGGATGCGCTCTCCGAGCAGCATCGCGCCGCTCTCATCGGTTTGCTCGCAGAGGACCACGAATTCCTCGCCTCCGAAGCGCGCGACGACGTCCGTCGTCCGTTTCTGCCGCTTCAGGATGTCGCCGAGCCCTTGGATGACCCGGTCGCCCATGTCGTGTCCGTGCGTGTCGTTGACCTTTTTGAAGAAGTCGATGTCGATGACGAGGAGCGCGAGCTTGCGATCGAAACGCGAAGCAGCGGCAATCTTGTGTGTTGCAGCGTCGAGCATCGCGCGCTTGTTGAAAAGCCCCGTCAGGCCGTCGGTCGTCGCCATGGTCTCGAGCTTGTGCAACATCCTTGCATTCGACAGGCTCACGGCGAGGTGGCTTGCGAGGACTTCGAGCGTCGTGCGCGCGGAGTCACCGAAGGCCTGTCGTCTGCGCGCGCCTAGGATCAGCGTTCCGAGCGCGCGATCGTGGATCAGCAATGGAAGGACGAGCAGACTGGGATGGCTGGGCCAGGGGAGGCGTTTGCTGAGGACGATCTGCCGGGCGCCTTCGTAATCGCCGCGATAGGGCAAGGCACATCGGTTCTGCACGACCATCGCGACGAGGCCGGCATTGTGCGAAAAACGTGTCCCCACGAGGTCGTCGATGTCTCCGCCGGTGCTCTCCGCCGCGACGACTTCATGCGTGCGCGTCGGTTCGTCGAATACGGTGACGGCGGCAAGGTCGAAGCTCGCAATCTCGCGCGCTGCCTTGACGCCCGCATCGACGACCTCTTTCTCGCTGAGCGCCGCGCCGAGCGCTTGCGCGGCACGATAGAGCTTACCCTCCTCGACCTTGGCCCGCTCGAGCTGGAGAAAGACGCGCTCGTTTTGGATCGCCCGCAGGCAGAAGCGCGCGGCCTGCGCCGCGATTTCTTCCTCGTGTGGCGAGAAGGGCTCGTCGGCGACGCGGTCCACCGCCAGCACTCCCCGAAGCCCTTCGCCTTCGAGCACCGGGATGGCTGCCAAAGCGCGCACCGGGCAAGGCCCGACATAGTACGGCACTCGGTACGACGGCTTGAGGCCGCGCAGAGACACGCGGACACGCTTTGCGAGTACGGCTCCCAACACGCCGTCCCCGGCGGGGAACGGCGCGTCGTGGATGTCCTCCGCTCGGGTGGATATCTCGCTAATCCGCAACTGCGTGCCTGCATCGTTGAGCCAGAGCAGTACTGCGGTGTGGAGATCGAGCGATCGGCGAAGCAGCTCGAGGGCGTAGTGCACGGACTGATGGATTTCTTCGACACTCGCACTCGCGAGACGCTCGCCGTGCGCGTGGTGTCGTTCACCGGAGTCGCCGGGGCCGAGGAGTCGATAGCTTCGAGCGTCCTCTCGGATGCGCAAGAGCTGAGCCTCGATGCGCGCGTGAGCCTTGGCGCGGAGACGCGCCATCTCGGCGCGCAACATGCCGAGGTTGACGAGCGCAAATGCTCCCACGAAGCAAGCATGGCTCGCGAAGCCGGCCGCGCCGATCTCGGCTTGCGCGACGAAGCGTAACGCCG
>JALYHX010000222.1 GCA_030776305.1 Myxococcota bacterium | reverse complement strand
TCGGCTTGCCAGGGGATGAAGCGCGTGTCGACACCCGCGATTGCGCGCGGGAGCGGCCGGTCGCAGATCACGTTCAAACGGACCGGACGACGCTTCGCCAGCCTTTCCAGAGGAGCGCGCGCAAGTTCCAAGTGACCGAGCGTGGAGAACGTTCCGGACCACACGATCGTGAAGGGCGCGCCGTCGGGCGCGGGCGGCTGAACGGCATACGCGCCTATGTCGATGCTCGTCGGGACGACGTGAACCTCTTGGTTGTGCTTCCGTGCCCAGGCTGCCAGATACTCGTTTCCGACGGTCACCACATTCGCCATCCGGCAAATCGTCGCCGTTTTGCTGCTGAACTTGAGAATCCGAAAGGCGTCGTTCGTCGAGACCGTCGTCCGCCTTGGCGGCGCCCAGATCGCGTCGTCGAAGTCGTACACGATCGGGACTTCCGTTCTCGATATGAGCCACTCGTAGAGCGGGGGTCCAATCAAGCCTGCCTCGCGGTAAATGATGACCACATCGTGTTTGCGCGCCAATGGTACGATCGAACGCCGACGCAAGGTGTCGCGCAAGACGAGCAACGCCTTCTCCATCGCGCGGCCATTCTCGTACAGCACTCGGGTGAGAGCGGGTGACTCGAATGGCTGGTACTCGATCGTGATGTCGTGTTCGTTGCGAAGGTGAGGCTCCCATTGCTCGATACGAAAACGCTGCCCCGGCGCCACTCCCGGCCGCTTGTTCACGAGCACGAGCGCGCGCAACATCGCCCGGACTCATACCACACCGCCATCGCGATTCGCCCCGCGCCTGCTTCCGGGCTCGAGCATCGCTTGCCCCGCTTTTGCCGCGGTGTATCATGCCCGTGAATGCATCAAGAGACGCTGCTCGTCACGGGGGGCGCCGGATTCATCGGATCCAATTTCGTGACGTCGACCGTGCTGTCGCGTGGCTGCCGCGTCGTCAATCTCGACAAACTCACGTACGCGGGAAACCCGGAGAGTCTCGCTACGATCACGGACGACCCCAGCTACGTTTTCGCCCAGGGAGATATTTGCGATCGCGCCCTCGTCGCGAGGCTTCTCGACCAGTTCGAGGTGACGGCGCTGGTCAATTTCGCGGCGGAGTCACACGTCGATCGATCCATCTCGGGTCCCCGAGAGTTCGTCCAGACCAACGTCGTCGGCACATTCGAGCTGCTCGAGGCCTGCCGCGCGTACGTGGCCGCGCTTCCACGGGAGCGGGCTGCAGCATTTCGGTTTCTGCACGTGTCGACCGACGAGGTATTCGGCGCTCTGGGCCCGTCGGGCCATTTTACGGAAGACAGCGTGTACCGCCCGAACTCTCCCTACGCAGCCTCGAAGGCGGCGGCCGATCACTTCGTACGAGCATACTTCAAGACGTATGGTCTGCCGACGTTGACGACGAACTGCTCGAACAATTACGGTCCGAGGCAGTTTCCGGAAAAGCTCATTCCGCTCGTCATTCTGAATGCCCTCGAGGGTCGCCCGCTGCCCGTATACGGGAATGGACTCAACGTGAGGGACTGGCTCTATGTAGATGATCACTGCGACGCGCTGCGCATCGTCCTCGAGCGCGGCTCTCCCGGCCAGACGTACGCGATTGGCGGTCGCAACGAGATGACGAACATCTCGCTCGTCGAGACGATCTGTGATCTTCTCCAAGAGCTCGCTCCGTCACGCCCATCCGGCAATGCGACCCCCAGGTACCGCGATCTGATTCGCCATGTTCCCGATCGGCCGGGTCACGATCAGCGGTACGCGATCGACCCTTCGAAGACCGAGCGGGACCTCGGATGGAGCGCGCGACACACGATGGCGGCGGGGCTGCGGAAAACGCTCCTCTGGTACTTGGACAACCGCGCGTGGTGTGATCGCATCACCGCTGGGGTATACCGCCGTGAACGGCTTGGTCTTCTCGCACAACCTACAACCTGAGGACGAGCAGCGCGCGGCAACATGAAGGGACTCGTCTTGGCAGGCGGCGCAGGGACGCGCCTTCGACCCCTCACCTATTCGGGCGCCAAGCAGCTCGTTCCTGTCGCCAATCGGCCGATCCTGTTTTACGTCTTCGACAACCTCGCCGAGGCAGGAATCCACGACATCGTCGTCATCGTCTCACCGGAAACCGGTCGAGAGGTTCAAGCGGCGATCGGCGACGGTTCGCGGTGGAAGGCACGTGTCACGTTCGTCGTGCAGCTGCAAGCGAGCGGTCTGGCGCATGCCGTCAAGGTCGCGGGGCCAGCCATCGGGAACGACGACTTCTGCATGTTCCTGGGAGACAATCTCATCGGCACGAAGATCTTGGACGCCGCGGATGCGTTTCGCGCGTCGCCCGAGCTCTCCGCGCTCATCATGCTCAAAGAGGTGTCGAACCCATCGAGTTTCGGGGTGGCCGAAGTGAATGCCGCCGGTGAGGTGGTGCGCCTCGTCGAGAAGCCCCCGAATCCGCAGAGCAACCTCGCGCTCGTCGGGATCTATTTTTTTCGTCGCAGCGTGTTCGCCGCGATCGACCGCATCCAGCCGTCCTCTCGAGGTGAGCTCGAGATCACCGACGCCATCAGCGAGCTCATCGCGAGCGGGGGTCGCGTTCGTTTCGAACGCGTGAGCTCTTGGTGG
>JALYHX010000221.1 GCA_030776305.1 Myxococcota bacterium | reverse complement strand
GCGATGAAGGCCACGCCTGCGGGGGGCGCCGTGAGCCTTTGCATCGAGAGACGCGCCGACGACATCGCGTTCGCGGTGAAGGACACGGGCGCTGGCATTGCGGCGCAAGCGCTGCCGCACGTGTTCGATCGCTTCTGGCAGGGCAACAGCGAGCCGGGGACCGGCCTTGGGCTCGGCCTGTACATCTGCGACAAGATCATCGCGGCGCAAGCGGGCCGGATATGGGTGGAGAGCGAAGTTGGGAGGGGGACAACGTTTCGGTTCACGCTGCCCGCTCCGCCCTCGGCACGGTGATACCGGGGAGGCGTAGCCGGGACCCACCCGCCCGCGACTGCGACGACGCGAGTCCATGCCCGCAATGTCCTCGCCATCGCGTGTCATGCGGGGTGCTGGCCCGTTCTTGATCCGCTGCGCGTCCGTGTGCGGTAGCGTTGCACTGTGCGGGTGCGTCCAAGCAAGACGCGGCGCTCTTCGAGAGGACGCAGCCAATGAGTGACGGGGGACCGCGCGAGGGCAAATCCGTGCCTGTTCGGGCGGAGCCGGCCCCTCACGTTCTGCTGGTCGAAGATGACGAGGTGCTTCGGCGAGTCGTCGCGCGCGTTCTCGGCGGCGAGGGGTTCGAAGTCACTCAGGCCCGTGATGGCCGCGAGGCTTTCACGGCGCTCGACCGCCGCGAGTTTGATGTGGTGGTCAGCGACGTCATGATGCCGAATATGTCGGGACTGCAACTCCTGCGCGCGATCCGTACGCGTGATCTGGAGCTTCCCGTTATTCTTCTGACCGGGATGCCCAGCATAGAGGGTGCCCGGGAGGCGAAGCAGAACGGCGCGCTCTATTACCTCACCAAGCCCGTCGATGGCGCACGCTTGGTCATCGCCGTCTCGCGTGCCGAGCGGCTGGCCGGCTGGCAGTCGCCAAGCGCATGGCGATGGACGCGCTGGGCTCGACGCTCCCGCGCTCATTCAATCCGTATGTTCGGTCTGTCGCGACCTCGGCATGAGCGTCGTGGCAGAGGGAGTCGAGACGACCGACGAGCGGGATTGTTTGATCGAGCTCGGATGCGATTTGCTAAAAGGCCACCTATTCGGCCGGCCTGCGGCGCCGTTTCCGACATCCTCTTGGGGCGGCTGACGCGCCCGCGCAGTTGGATCATGATGGCGCGTCTAGCGTGCATTGGATCGACGGCGTTCATTCGCTGCCCAATGCCAAGAGCACCTGATCGGTGTCGCTGAGGCTGCCAACCACCCGTTGTACCGGCAGGGGCGATAGCTTGCGCAGCGTCGGGGTAACGACGATCCCGTCGGCGAGAGCCCGCGGAAACCGGCGGCACTGCTGCACAACAGATAGCTTGGACGAAGCCCTTGGGCAGAAACTGACCCACGGCGCCTGTGCGACGCCGCCGTTGATCGAAAGCGAACGGGTTGAGACATGCCCTTGCGGGGGGTCGCGACTGGACGCATAGTGTCCCCTGTACAGGGAAGACTAATGACAGCCATAGCCCAGACCCTCAGCGCAACCGAGGTTGCGGCCCTCGCGGGGCTCGACGAGGGCCGCGTTCGCAAGGACGTGGAGAACGGCATCTTCCCGCGCCCCACGTTCTTGTTCGCTGACCTGGTCTACTTCTTCGCGGTCGCCCTGCTTGGGGTTCAACTCGGCGTCGACGATCGACGAAAGCTGCACGCCCTGATCGCTGCTGCGATGGCAGCTCGGCGACCGCCGGCTCGAGTCGAGTTCGGGCCAGTACTTGAGGTTCGGCTTGACCGTGTAACCAAAGACGCCGAGGGGAAGCTCGTTCGCTTCGAGGCGTGGAAGAAGAGGCTCGCAGCCGACGAGCACATCCTCGGGGGCGAGCCCGTGTTCCCAAAAAGCCGCCTCGCTGTCCGCCACGTCGGCGGGATGTTGATTCGAGGAGCCTCTGTCGACGAGGTGCGAGAGGACTACCCGAATCTGAGGGACGAGGACATCGAGTCCTCGACGATCTTCACGAAGGCGTACCCTCGGCTCGGACGCCCGCGTGAACGTCAAGCTGCTGCTCGATGAGAACCTGTCACCGAGGGTCGCGGAGACCCTTATTAGGGAGGATGGCGTCGACGCCGTTCACGTGCGCGACCGTGGGCTGCTCGGCGCGCTCGACCGTCGGGTGCTCGACGCGGCATTCGCCGAGGACCGGGTGCTCGTCACGTCGAACGTCGATGACTTCGTGACGCTCGCCCGAGCGCGAGAGGTTCACTCCGGGATCGTGCTCATCGAGGACGGTGGCCTGCTCCGGGAGGAGCAACTTCAAGTGGTCCGGAAGGCAATCGCCGTTCTGCAGGGCGAACGCGATCTCGTGAACGGCGTCTTGAGAATATGGCTAGACGGCCATGTGATCTTCGAAGAGATCCCGCCGCCAACTGAGCATGTCGGTCACCAGCAAGGACTACCGCCGTCCGCTCCCGGGGCCTTCTCACGATCCGTGTTTGCGGCGTCATTCTCATCCATGAGGGGACCTGTGAACGAGGCGCAACGCGGCCCACGTGAGTCCGATGTTGAGAGCCACCGCGATCCAAGCGTGCACGTTCAGCCGTACGGCCGCCTCGGGCCACCCGCGCCGCCATCGGTAGTAGAGGACCGAACTTGCCAGGACGACGACCGGCTGGCCCACGAGCGGAACGAAGACCGTCCCATAGACCAGCCACAGCCACCGGCGATCGTCCGGGCTCATGGCGCCTTGCCTGCGAGGACACTGACAATCGTCCAGACCAACGTCTTGACGTTCGACCAGAGGCTGTTCTGGGGCCTCGGCCATCTGCTTGTCGTCGCAGAGCAAGGCGTCGAGCTTGTTTGTCGGCGACCGGCACGCGTTCGACACAACGGTCGGCTCGTTGCAAAGAAAGCCGGTCGTCACCGTGTCCGCGTTCTTGCAGACGTTCTGTGCGGCCTTGTAGATCGGGTCTTCGCGGCACTCGCCGCTGAAAGGAATCGTGTACCCGCGGCAGGATCCCCGATCGGTTGCGTCATGTGGGTTTCCACCTCCTAAGCCCCCATCGACCGCCGCCCCAAGTGGTTGCGCGCTATTTCATCGCGAAAAACCAGGGGGCGAGCCGGGCCGGTCTAGGCATTGCCCATCACGGCCTTTGCGAGCCACAGCCCCCAAATCCCGTATCGCCCACCATGCGATCGCCGCATCGGTCTCGCTCACAGCGCATGGCCAAGGACTTCCTGAAGGAGATCGTCGACGAGCGAACGCGGCGCAACCCGGAGTTCCCTTCTCTGGTTGCGGAGGCCGAGGCGCGCCGCGATGATAAATTGGAGCGTCGCCGGGAGTATTGGGCCACGCCCAGACTGCCCGTGGATCGCTGCACCTTCAAGCCGGCACTTCGCCGGGGATTCATGCGACAATTGGCCGCGATAGGTTTCCGGACACTACGGGCTCACGCCTGGCTTCCTGAGGTGCTGTCGCCGCCTCTGGTCGCGCTTCCCAACGCAGGTGGGTGCCCGCAGACCCGTGTCGCGCATGCAAGCCTCGGCTGTGCAGCGGGGGCTTTCGAGCGGCGCAGACAATGGCGCCGATGATGCTCGCACGGACCTCGTGGGAGGACGTCAAAAGTGGCCTCGTGCTCATTCAGGATCGCGAACTGGGTCGTGGGCACCACCGCGGGCGCGAACGCTGACGTACGGTGGCCAAGCCTGAGTCGAGCGAATCCACGCCACCTGACCTGAGCGCGACTTCACATAACACCAGTGCGCAATGCGCCGAAACCACTTGTTCCTGGCTCGGAAAAGCGCCGACTTCACATAAGGCTCTTATCGGCTTTTGCTCGCTCGCACCCGCTACGACTACTTGTTCGCCCGCGAAAGAATTGATACCATGCGCTTATGTCCGGAGCTTTTTCGCAGGCGGTCGATACGACGGGCGGTGTCACAATTGTTCCAGTGCCTCCCCCACACAATGCTGGCATCGTAGGATTTGGAAGAGTGTTTTTTTCGCTGGCACTCTTTGGAGATGTTTCCGCGGGCGGCACAGCCTACATTTTGGTGTGCCAGAACCATGGGGGAGTGTCGTTCCAAGGCGATGTCGCTGTTCCGTGGGGTCGTGAGTTTGTTTTCGAACTAAATCAATACGATAAGTTCGTAGTCATTTACCCAGGCGGTATCGATCCGAATTCTAATCTTAACAAAAGCTTGGGAGTCCCCGGTACTTTGATGGTCGCGATGATGGAATATCAATGACATCCCGCCGTCGGCGCAGCATCCGGTGCACTCGGTCGACCAACTCCTCATCGTCAAGCAAGGCGTCGATGAATCTCAGGATCGGATTCATCAGGTCCCTCCGGTTTGCCGAGGGCCGTGGTGAGCACTACTTCTGCCAGGGCGACTTGCAGGTTGCGCCGTCGAGTCATGGGTGCGCGCAACGTAAGTTCCATGGGCGCGTTGTCCATCCATCGCGCACGAAAAGGCGCCCCTTCGGTCACCGGGCGCCGTCGCCGCGTGCTCGATTTCGACTCGCCCCAACGTTACTTTCGCAGCGCCGTGTAGCTAGTGCGGACCAACCACCTCGCAAACCGACCTGGCGTTGCAGTTCAACCATGTGCAGCACCCGCAGGGAGCACAGGGCACCCCTATCCCCGAACACACGCACGAAGCGCCGGTGTCAGTCGCCGGAGCCGGGCTGACGTCGGCGAAGGCGCCGTCGTACCGCGCGTCACCAGGGGAGCTTGCATCGAGGTCGCTCGCGACGTTGACGTCGCTCATGTCCCCAGCCTCCGTGCCCCCGTCTTCGCTCGAATCGCCCTCGACTTTGGCTCCGACGAAAGCGTCGGCGAAGTGGCCCTGGCCGGCCTCGGCGGCTTGCCTCGACTGAGGGCTTGGTTCGAAAGAACCACGGCAGGCAACGAACGCGATCGCGGCCCAGAGAATCGCGGGAACGTTCCGGCAATGGCGGTTTCGAAAAGATGGCACGCAGAGCTGTCGTGGAGAAAAACGTGTCGTGATCATGCGGCCCTCGAGTACCGGTGGTGCAGTCCGCCGACGCGTGGAAGCGCGATGATCTTGCCAGCAATCGGCAGCTCGACGTCGCGCGTGACCGGCGAGTCTCCGCCAAGCGACATATGAGGCCGATCGCTATTGTAGTAAGAGACGTGTTGGCGAACGAGACGGAGCAAATGTCGTTCACCCAGTACGATAACGTGGTCGAGAAGCTCGCGACGCAAAGTCCCGACCCATCTTTCGGCGAA
>JALYHX010000220.1 GCA_030776305.1 Myxococcota bacterium | reverse complement strand
GCCATCGACGGATAAGTCACCACATCAATCATGACGCCGTTCATGTGGATCGTCACCGTCGTCCCCTTGTTCCGAAGGACATCTCCAGGCTGCCCGGACCACACGATCAACGTTCCGGGAAGGTCGTGATTGATGGCTCCACTCGTCGAGTCGGCGACGATGAACCTTCCGAACGCGGGAATCCATGTGTCGTCGCCGACATCGAACGTGCGGACCTTGTTGCCGCTTGGGGCGTTGCCATGAAGCCCGCGCAGATTGAGCGCGCAGCCGACCGTGCTGGCGATCTCGAGCCATTCACCGTGGTCTCCGCTGCCCGCGACCGATTCGATCATGAGCTCGTCGATGACCAAGTCGCCCGGAGCCATGGGCGAAGGGCATGTACCTCCCTCGCCAGGGTCGAATGGAGGCATGACGGCCGGCGTGCGACTTGGTTCGTCGGTCGCGTCGGAGTCGCCGACGGGAACATCGGACGACGCATTCAGGACGTCGGATGCTTGCATTGCTACCGCGTCGTCGGTGCCGGGCGGGAGGTCGGCGGGAAGAAGCCCCGCGGCCGGTCCCGCGTCATCGTCCACGGCGGCCTCGAGTGGGATGCCGAGGGTGCCGTTCGGCGTCTGTGCCGATGCGCATCCAATTGCCGCAGACGCAAACAAGGAGAGGAGTGCCCATCGTCGCATGGGTAGCTGCTCGAGCACCCCGTGTTCCAGCCGCGAGCGCCCATGGTTTCAGGAACTTGCGGGCGACGGGTCTTGTCCCGGACAGGACGCACGCTGGCTCGCGCCAGCCTGGCGCCGAGGCGCACGCGTCAACGCACACGCGACGTGAGCAGTCGCGAGATGATCGGCGCGTACCAGCCCCAGAAGAAAGCGTCGTCGGCCGGAATGCCGCAGCCGACGGTCGCGCGGCGGACCGGCAGGATCCACGCGCGCTCGGGACTGCCTAGATTCGTCGTATTGTCGGCGAAATCCCCAGCCAAGTACCAGGCCTCCCATCGCCGCGTGACCGCGGGGAATCGACGTCCGAGGCCGTGGGCGGCGAGCTTTTTCTCGCCCGCGGGCGTCGTGTCGATCACGTGTTCGACGAGCACCTCGCTCGCCGTTGCATCGACGACATCCATCCAGTACCGGAATGCGCCGCGCTCGGGAAACGCGAATACCGCGCCGCCGGGGGTTCGGTCCTGCGACACGATCCGCGCGCCTAGGTCCTCGTCGTCCAAGAGGACGACCATGTCGCTTTCGCCGCGAACGAAGACGAGCCCGCCGCCCCGAACCTCGAGGCGGTGACCGTTGATGTGTTCGTAGAGTTCGCCGACCCACGGCGGGACTTCGGTCCGGTCTTGGAGGTTCGGCCAGTATCGGACCACCCAGTGGGTCCAGCGCACCCCGAAGAGTGTCTCGAGCCGCGTTCTCGCCGCGTCGGCGGTCGGCGACGCGAAGGTGTTGAATTCGCCGAGGACCATCCCTCCGCGCGCGACGAACGCTTCGATCACACGCGCTTCGCTGTCCGAGAGCCCGCCGTAGATCTTGGCCGAGCGGCCGAGCGCAGCTTGGTCGCCGGCGTGCTCGTAGTCCCCCGCGTAGACGCCGTAGGTATCCGTGACGACGAGGACGTCCGCGTCCGCGATGTCGGCGTCCGTCAGGTCGTGGCCTTTCTTGGTCGTCGGATCGAACCCGATGTAATCGTGCTCAGGGTCGAGGAAGGCGCCTTCGCGATTCTGAATCTTGAGCGCATGAAGAAGCCATGGGATGGCCGCGTGCGCACGGTAATTGGGGTACGGGACGGTCTTGTCGACGATGACGACGGCGAGCGTTTTCGGGGTGGCGAACCTCCAGGCGATATAAGGACTGGCCGCCATGACGAAGAGCACGCCCACGAGCGCGAAGATTCGCAAGGACAAGGACGAGACCTGCACCGCTTCCGATTGTAGACGACCACGCGTCGTGCAGCGTGGGAACCAAACAGCGTTCACGGCGCGCGTGAAGGAGCAGCCGAGCAAATCCCAGCCAACCTCGGTCCATGGGCTCACGCAGTAGAGTCAGCTCGTCGAGCGGGCTAAGGTCGAACCCGTGTCAGTTCTCATCGTCGGCGGTGCGGGTTACATCGGCAGTCAGACCGCGAAGCGAATTGCGCGGGCCGGTCTGACCCCAATCGTTCTGGACAACCTGACATACGGTCACGAATGGGCCGTGAAGTGGGGTCCATTCGTGCGCGGCGATCTGGCCGATTCGGCTCTCATCGAGCGTGTGCTCGTCGAGCACCGCGTGACTTCGGTCATTCATTTTGCGGCGTACACGTACGTCGGCGAATCGGTGACCAACCCGCGCAAGTACTTTCGCAACAACCTCGTGTGCACACTCAACCTATTGGACGCGATGGTGGACAAGGGCGTTCGTGACATCGTCTTTTCATCGACCGCCGCCATATACGGTGAGCCTACCGCGGTGCCGATCCCCGAAATCCATCCTCAGATTCCGGTGAATCCGTACGGCGAATCCAAGCTCGCGGTCGAAAAAATCCTGCATTGGTATCGCGGCGCTTACGGGCTCCGGTTCGCCGCGTTGCGCTATTTCAATGCCGCAGGCGCCGACCCGGATGGAGAGCTCGGCGAGGAGCACGACCCGGAATCGCACTTGATCCCGCTCGCGATCGCGGCCGCTCGAGGCAAACGACCCGAGCTCGCGATGTACGGTACTGACTATCCGACCCCCGACGGCACGGCCATCCGCGACTACATCCACGTCGCCGACCTGGCCGAAGCGCACTGGTTGGCGCTTCAACATTTGGGGGGCGCAGCCGGCGGTAGTCTCCGGCTCAACCTCGGTACGGGACGCGGCCATTCGGTCCGCGAGGTCGTGGCGGCGGTCGAGAAGGTCAGCGGTCGTAAGGTGCCCGTTCGAGAAGTGGGGCGCCGCCCGGGGGATCCGCCAGCGCTCGTGGCCGATCCTCGTGAGGCAGCAAAGGTCCTCGGATGGGGCCCTGAGTACCCCGATCTGGAAACGATCGTCGGGCACGCCTTTCGCTGGCACGATCGGCAGGTGCCGCACGCTTCGTAGCATCGGCGACCCCGAGTGCTTCTGGACGCGCACGCGACCTCGGGCGGGTCGCTGCAGGCGCGTGAAGCGACGCACGAGTCACGCGTTCGCCTGCATCCGTCGCTAGGATCCGCCCGCGAGTCGAGCGGACTCGCGCGAGAATCATCGGGATGCCCGGACGAGTCCCGTGAATGCGTGTGTCGATTCGCGTGACTCGCAGCCGGAAACCGTCGACGCGAGCCCCAGCGAGGCAGACTCGGGCCACGCGTTCGCCGCACGCGCGCTTCAATGAAGCCGACTGGCGCATCCGTTTGCTGGACGCTCGCAACAAGCACCTCGACACGCGTACCGGTCCACTGGATACGCGCGCCGGGGAGCGGGATACGGGCAGCCGTCAGCGGGATGGGAACACGAATCCGCTGCATGGGGTCATGAATCAGCTTGACGGGCACACGCGTCCGCTGAACGGGCACATGCGTCCGCTGGACGGGCACGCGCGCCAGAGGGATGCGAGCACGAGTCCGCTGGACGGGCACGCGCGTAACGGGGATGGGTACTCGAGTCCGCTGGACGGGCACACGCGTCAGGGGGACGGGCACGCGCGTCAGAGGGATGCGAGCACGCGTCCGCTGGATGGGCACACGCATAACGGAGATGGGTACGCGAATCCGCTGGATGGGCACACGCGTAACGGAGATGGGTACGCGAATTCGCTGGATGGGCACACGCGTCAGCTGGACAGACACACGAATGAAGCGGACGGCCGCACGTTTCCGTTGGAAAGCCGCCCGCATCAACGAGCCACGTGCGCCCGTCCACGAGACTCGCATCCGCGAACGACTGACTCGAGCCCCCGGCAACGCGTCGAGTTCAGGCAGCAGCATATCGAGACCGGGTGGTTCGTCATCTTTTCTGCGCCACGACGCAACCGGCCAGCAGCCGATGGGGAGTGAGAGCAAGGAGACCGGCATGAACGTTCAAAGCACTTCAAGGCGCGACACGGACTGGCTCAATTGTCACACCGAACGAGAGGACGCGACCGTCTCGACCTCCTCGCAAGACGGATCGCGCGCGACCGCCATGACGTCCCTGTGACCCGGTTCTCACCTACGCCGGGAGTGTTCGTCGAGCGCACGGAGCTCTCGGTACGAATCACGGGGGTCTTGGAGCTCTATGGTCCCGCGCGAGCGAGAACCGAGCGGCCGACCTTCAGCAGGCGATCGACGGCATATGGACGCACACCTTCGATGGCGGGCACTCGATCACTTGCCAGATCGCGGTTCACTATCGTCCGCCGGGATCGAGCGCCACCCCCAGTGTAACGCAAATGGAGGCCATGAAGATGCTCGAGCCCTCGAATACGGTGAGAAATCGCGTCGGCGAAGAGGTGGTCCTCAATGCGAGCGATCCGGGCGCTCTCACCTGGGCGGCAGCGCACGAGTTCGGACACCTGCTCGGCGTGGTTGATCGCTACGACGAGTCTTTCTGGAGCAGATCATGGGCCACAACGGTTACCAGCGCTTCACGGCGCCCCAGGCGGGCTATGCGGGCAATCTCATGGCCGAGTGGGGCGGGACGTTGGGCTGGCAGAACGTCGTCGCCATGGACGTCGACCAGAAGATCCAGTCCATCCACGATTTGCAAAACGGATGGATTACCGGACAAGACATGGCAGCGATCGGTCGCATCTGCGCCAGCGTCATCTACCACGACGATGCCGAGGCCATTCGAAAGGCGGTGGACCTCTCTTCCTTCTCCGATCTCGGCCAGCGGACACAAATGCGAGTGCTCCTCGGGCAAATGCCATGATTCGCCCGCGAATGCCACCTTTGTCCTCTGTGGCCGCACGCATCGCGTGGCTCTTGTGCGGGTCATTCAGCGCCGTGACGCTGCGCTGGATCTTCTGGGGGCTCGACACACCCGGCGACTATTTTGCCCACGGCAATCCCGGTGTGCGCGCTAGTCTCGTCTTTAGCGGAATCGTCGGCGGCTGCGCGGGGTTCTTCATCCGCTGGAAGCCATTTCGAGCGACCCTTATGATAGTCAGTCTGGCTTGCGCCACTTTCTGGGTGACCGCCCCTGACTCCTGGTGGGCCAAGGCGCCACCGCGGCCAGGGCCGCGTTAGCGTGCCAAAACGGACTCGCGAGGCGCGCGGGGTAAAGCCTCTTTCAATCCGCCCTTCCACGGGCCGACGCCGCCCCTTTCATCGCGGTCGAGCGCGGCGTCCGCGAAGTGGGCGCCCTCATCAGTTCTTGCGGGGCGCGTTCCCGTGACTCACGGCGGTGTCATCGCGCAGGTATGGCGCGGCGGACGCCAGCCG
>JALYHX010000219.1 GCA_030776305.1 Myxococcota bacterium | reverse complement strand
TCGTAGGAGTGTCTGCTGCGCTCCTCGCGCCCGCTTGCTCGCTGGGCCAAGGGTCCGGCTCCATGGATGGATGGCTCGACGCAACCGACTGTTGGTCAGGATGCTTCGACCTGCATCCCGACTTCTTTGCGGCCATCCCGACGAACAGCTCCGCGCTGCAGATACGCGTTCAAAACGGCATCGATTACGAGACATTCAGCGATGGGCTCTTCATCCTCGTCGATGACAGCCAAGCCGTGCGCTCGACAATGATCGACAAGCCGCTCGCCGTCTCCCTTCCGGCGGCGGTCACGCCGCCAGGTGTCCCGGTCAAGCCGATCGCCAACCCGGCCCTCGTGCACGCGACGCTTTACCTGAATCGCTCTTGCCGCACGCAGAACGTCGGACTCTACGCCATGGACTGCAGCCTCGCCGGCGGGGTCGACCCCCCGTTGTGCGGGGACGCAGGGCTGGATGCAGCGCTCGACGCGAGCACAATCGCGGATGACGCCGGCGCCCCTGCGAGCACGGCGCTGAGCACGATGACCTTCCACAGCCTCTTTGATGGAGACGTGAACGAATCCAACGCCCAACAGAGGTTGACTGACGCCGACTTCGACATTTACCTGGCCAACCCGCGCGAGATCAGCGCGGGGGGGCTCGGACCTCCGCCACCCTGCCGTGGCCACATCAAGGGCCGTTTCCGCTTTTACTTCCAGCGCGGGCGCCCGGCGCAGCCGTTTCCGTAGGGACTTCGAAGCCGCGCACCGTCGCAGGACTCGCGGCGATGTGACATCCTTTGCGGCTCCTCGAGCTACCCACTCGGACGCGATGCCTCAAAGACTCCTGATCCAGGCGACGATCACTTCGCTCGCGCCGGGAGGCGACGGGGTGGCGCATGCGGAGCTCGGTGGACAGCGCCGCGCGGTGTTCATTCCGCACAGTGCCCCCGGCGACGTGCTCTGGGCCGCGGTGGATCCTTCTGGACGTCCGGCGCGCGGACGGATGCTCGAACTGCTCACGCGCGGCCCGGATCGTGTCACACCCGCCTGTCCCTGGTCGACCCGATGTGGCGGGTGCGACTGGATGCACTTGTCGCTCGACACACAGGCGCGGACGCACGCGGAGCACGTCCGCGCAGCGTTGCCCGCCGAGTGGCGAGACATGCCCGTCGTCGACCACACCGCGCCGGACGCTCTTGGTTACCGCACCCGTGCAAGGGTGCACGTTCGGTGCTTCGGAGGAGGCGTCGACGTCGGCATGCACGAGTCGAGAACGCACGATCCCGTCAACGTGGAGACGTGCGCCGTGCTCGAGCCGACCCTCGAGCGCGCACGGCGTTCGCTAGCGGCGTTGTTCCAGGGCTCGCGTGGCCGGGGACAGGTGCAGATTGCCCTCGGCGCTGGTCGCACACCCGTGCTGGACGTGCGCTGGGCGGGCCAGCTTGCCGCAATCTGTTTTGCCCGTCTCGAGCAAGCGGTCATCGCCCGCGAACTGGCCGGGGCTCGTGTCACCATGGGCGAAGCGTCGCGCCCTGCCGTCATCGGAGACCCAACGCCGTGGATGATCGGCGCGGACGGTGGCCCGCTGCGCCTCGCCCCCGGCGGATTTGCGCAAGCGAGCGAAGGCGCGAGCGCGATGCTCGCCCGATGCGTTGCGCAGATCGTCCACCCCTGGGATGTCGACCGGGCGGTCGAGCTCTATGCTGGAGCTGGAAGCCTGAGCGTGCTCTTGGCGCGGGAAGTGCGCGATCTCGTCCTCGTCGAGTCGAATCGCGACGCATGCGATGCGGCGCGAGCCAACCTTGCGTCACGCAGCATCGCCGCACGGGTCGTGGAAGCCGACGCGGAGTCGTACGCGTGGAGCGCCGCGACCCGGCTGGTCGTGCTCGACCCTCCGCGCACAGGGGCACGCGCGGTGGCGCAGCGACTGGCGTCGTCGCGCGTACTCTACGTGGTCTACGTTTCGTGCGACCCGCAGACCCTCGGGCGCGATCTGAAGACTCTCGCGCCAGTCTACGATGTGCGATCCGTAGCCACCCTCCAGATGTTTCCGCAGACGAGCCATGTGGAGACGGTCGTGGCCCTCGAGCGCAAGCGTGGCACCGGTGCTCGGGCATGAAGACGCTCGTGAACGATGTGCTCCGTCGCGAGGCGAGTTTTTTCGCGTTTCGCTTCGCTTGCGAAGACTGTGTGCATTTCTCGAACGAAGACGGACCGCGATGTTCGCTCGGCTATCCGCCGGCGCCTCGCCGCGAAGCCCTCCGCGAGAGCCACATCGAGCTATGTAAGAGCTTCGAGCTCGGTTGAGCCATGCCACGCACCCATCCGCCAACGCTCATCACCCTCGCGCGTGCGGCGCTGCGCGAAAACGAGCTCGTTCCGCGTGGGGGACTCGTGCTCGCGGCAGTGAGCGGCGGCCCCGACTCGATCGCCTTGCTGCACGTCCTTGCCCTGTTGCGCAGCCGGTTCGTGTTTGGACTCTTCGCACATGGCGTCGACCATGGGTTGCGTCCTGAAGCTGCCGTCGAGCTCGATCTGGCCGAGTCCTTTGCGCGCTCCGTCGACGTGCCGTTCGCGCGCAGTCAGGTGACCGTGACCCCGGGGGGTAACCT
>JALYHX010000218.1 GCA_030776305.1 Myxococcota bacterium | reverse complement strand
ACCAGGCACTGGCCCCGCCGGTTCGGGGGCGGGCTGGTCCAACCTCTCGGCCGTTGCGAGCCGGGACATGAACGGGACGACGTTGCTACGAGGCCACGACGACGGCGGCGCTCGCGGAGGAACGGTTCGTGTGGGGCTCGCTCCAGAAGGAATCGAACGACCCGGCACGCGGGAGGGCGGTGGCGCGCTCGACCGCGCCTCTGCAGCAGGGGGACGGGACAGGCGGCGCATCGCCTGGCGTACGCTGGTGGCGAGCTCCGGAAACGTTCGAAGAGGTCGCCATTCGTCGAGCCCTTCTTGCCACACCAACGAGTCCTCCGAGACCGCTCCGAGCGCCGCCTTTCGGCGGACCTCGGCCACACGGATCGGTCCCACCGGGACGCCATTGATCGCCACGTACCACTCGTCGCTGGGCGACAAATCGGACATATCGACCGGTGGCGAAGCCTCGTCATCGTGGTGGATGGCGGTCTTGAACGCACCCGCGAGGGTGCGGGCGGGAGCTTCCGGCTTTGCCACGACGTCGCGGGGCGGGGGAGTGGGCGTAGGCGGCTTGGCGCGTGGAGGTATCGGCCGCGGAGGGCCTGCCGCCGGCGGTGGAGGCGTGCCGACTCGGTCGGACTCCGGCACGGACGAGGCGCTCGTCTCGGTGACGGAGGCCCGTACCTCGATCAAGTGGCCGCATTTGCGGCACTTCATTCGCACCGTCTTGCCGGCGGCCTTCTCGTCGGCGATCTGGTACTTCGCCTTGCATTGCTCGCAGAGGAATTTCACGCGTGTCTACCCGCTGGGATTACGGTCACGTTAGCAAGGAAGTTCACGCAAGCGCGAGCGGTCAAAGCAACTTAAGCAGACGCTCCCTGACCGCGGCCCGCGTCGCGTCGTCGGGCGCCGCAGCGGCACATTGCTCCCACATTTCGAGCGCTTTGTTCTTGAAGCCCGCCTTCTCGTACAGCACGGCAAGGTTCTTGAGCGCCGGAAAATGCTTTGGATTCAGATCAATGGCCCGCTCGAGCTCTTGGATGCCATCGTAGATCTGGCCGCTCTTGCCATAGAGAAGGGCAAGGTGGAAATGGAGGCGGTACGCGAGCGGATCGATTCCGACCCCCCGCTTGAGGTGCTCGATCGCTGCGTCGATGTGTCCGGCTTTGTAGGCGGCGATACCATCGGTCAACGCTTTCTCGGCGTCCGCCGAGACGTGCTCCGAGTCGCGTGCCGGTTCGGCCTGATCGCCATGGGACAGGAGCCGTTGCACTGCCTCCAAGACCTCCGCGATGCGAAAGGGCTTCTCGATATATTGCTCGACGCCGTAGTTTTGCTTCAAGTCTTCCGCGATGCGCCAGCCGCGGTACACGGCGCTCACCATGATGATCGGGATGTGGCCGTACTTGGCGCTCCCTTTGATGCGCTTGGCGATGTCGAAGCCATGCAGCTCGGGCAGCATCGCGTCGAGAATGATGAGGTCCGGCACGTGATCTTTGACGAGGCGAAGTGCAAGCAGCCCGCGGTCGGCCTCAAGGACGCGGTGCCCTTTCTGCGTCAACAGCCGCGCGAGAAGCTTTCGGATTTCGTCTTCGTCGTCGACAACGAGAACGACCTTGCCGGCGCCCGTCGCCATCGCGCCCGAAGCGCGGGTCACGCTTTCGCGCAGCGCGTCGGGAAGGGCCATCACGCTCGAGACCTCCTCACCGATCGCGCCGAACTCGCTCGTTGAGACTTCTTCGGCGCTGAAAGACGCGCTCTCCACGGCCTTGTCGGTGACCACGGACTGTTTCGGATCGAGTGCGGCTTGGCTGATCGGGCCACCGGGGGTGGGCGGTCCGCCCCGAACGGCGCGCGGAGGTGGCTTGGGCGGCGCGTGAGAAGGCGGCGGCGCCGCGACGGAGGGGGCAAGCCCGAGCTGGCGGAGAGTGTCCGGCGGGACTCGCGGTCCGAGGTAGTGCGGGTCGCCGCGCGCCTTGCCGTCGTATGCCAACGCGATCGCCTTGAGCAGCGTCGAATGCACGGCGATGTACGGATAGACCTTCTTCCCGGTGACGAACTCGAGCTCGTCGATGACCCGCTTGTCGAGAGGGTCGGCCATCGCCAAAAAGAGCCGATCGCCTCGAATGAGGACGGGCAGGATACGACGCGTTTCTGCGACTTCGCGCGGGACGACCTCGAGATGATCGAGAACGATCGCAATCTGCGTTAAGTCGATGCCGGGCACACCGTGCTGCTCGGACAATGCGCGCAGCGCCTCGATTTCATCGAGCTTTCCGTCATCGACGAGCTGCGAAGCCAGGGGCGCCGGCCTGGATGACCGCCTCTGCGTTTGGAGCGCCTCGTCGAGCACCTGTTGCGAGACGAGCTTGCGTTGCAGCAGGATCTTGCCGAGTGGCCGCTTTTCGTCGCCGGACATACCAGATTCAGCCCTGCCGGTAGACTACGCGTTGCGGGCCGTCCTGTCAGTTTTGCTCCGAGGCGGGCGCGGCGGCGTCCACAGTGGCCCGCGCCCACGCCGCGTAGGTACCTCGGACGATGGCGTCACGAGCGCCAGCTACGAGCTCACCGTACCAATGCAAATTATGGACAGACAGCAGCCGCAGGCTCAGGATTTCCCGCGCCATGTACAGGTGACGAAGATACGCCCGCGAATAGCCCCCGCTGCACGACGGGCACGCACATTGCTCGTCGATCGGACGGGGGTCGTCCCGCCA
>JALYHX010000217.1 GCA_030776305.1 Myxococcota bacterium | reverse complement strand
GTTCATGCCTCCTCGCGCGGTTGCATTACGTGTGAGGCCGCAGAATCAAGTCGTACTCGGCGAGTCGCTCATGATTCAGCGTGGTGCGGACGCGGAGTTGCGCTACACCGGCTCGGATGCGCGGGGCCTGCGCTATGACGTTTACCTCGCCGGCGATGACGAAGTTTTCGTCGAACCGCTTGCGGCAGTCGACCGCGCCCGCTACGTCGCGCTGCCGGCGAACCTTCCGCAGCGCATTGTCGATCTCGCGCATAGCTGGACCGACGAGCTAACAATTCCCGACGCCAAGGCACGCCTCATCGAAGAGCGCCTCCGCCGCGAGTTCACCTACGATTTGCGTTCGACGTCGCAAGGCAAATCGCAGCCAGTGGATGACTTTCTCTTCGTGTCGAAGCGCGGACATTGCGAATTCTTCTCGACCGCCATGGCTCTTATGCTTCGCGCCGTTGGCATTCCATCGCGCAACGTCACGGGGTTCGTCGGCGGCACATGGAATCGCTTCGGGCACTACTATGCGGTGCGCGAGGGGGATGCCCATTCCTGGGTCGAGGCCTATATCGACAGCGCAACGCATGCCGGCTGGCGTACGTTCGACCCCACACCCCCAAGTGCGGCTCAACCACTCGAACCGCCCAACGGCGTCTATTACTATGCACGCGACTTCGTCGAAGCGCTTTCGCAACGCTGGAACACGTACGTCGTCGGCTACGACCTACGAAGACAGGTGCGCATGTTCGACGACGTCAGCCAACGGTACGAACGTCTTCGGTTCCTGGGTCCGGGGGGAGGGGGAATGCTCGCCATCGCATTGGCGCTCGCCGCCGGCCTCGGATACGTGGTCTGGAAGCGACGGCGTCGGTCGCAAGGCGACAAACGGCAAGCCGATCCTGTCGGGCGAGCGCAGCATGCGCACATCGAGGCCGCAGCCGCGCTCTATCGCGCCCTCGAGTCTGCCCTTCAGAGCCACGGCGTCAGGCGCTCGCCCTCTCTGCCTCCGCTTCGCCACGCCGAGGACCTGTGCATGCGGCGGCACCCGCTCGCCGACGAGATCCTCTCTTTGACCAACCTGTACCTCGAGACGCGGTTCGGAGGCTGCGCACTTACGGAGGCGGTCAGGCGCGACTTCGAACGGCGCGTTCACGAAATCCGTGAATCCCGCAATGACCGCGCCGTGCCTGCATGATGAGCCAGAGCCAGTCGAGCCGGGAACGCGCCTCGACGCTGCATACGTGTTCTCGGGACTACCGCCTCCCACGACCTTTTCGGGTACGCCGCTCCAATGCTGTCCGACTCGAGGCCGCCAGGTCCCAACCGTCGCGCTCTCCGCGCCCAAGGCGAAGAGCGCCTGCGTATGCAATCATCGCAGCGTTGTCTGTGCAATCACGCGGCGAGGGAAGGAACACACGAAGCCCGCGGGCAGCGCCGAGCTCCAACACGCGCTGCCGGAGCTCGCCGTTCGCCGTAACACCGCCCCCGAGCACAACGTCGCGTACGGCCTCGCGCTCCGCTGCGTCGATCAACTTGCGCGAGAGCACACCCGTCACGGCGCTTTGGAATGCAGCACACATGTCTGGTACCCAAGCCCTTCCGTCCGCCTCCCGATGGCCCGCGACAATGCGTGCCACTTGCGTCTTTATCCCCGAAAAGCTCATCTCAAATGATCGATGCGATGCCATTGGCAGCGAAAGCCTAACGCGCGACGCATCTCCCTGAACGGCGAGACGATCGACCTTCGGTCCGCCCGGATACCCAAGTCCAAGGAGCTTTCCCACCTTGTCGAACGCCTCGCCCGCCGCATCGTCGCGCGTCGCCCCGAGCTCCGTGATTGCCCCGACGCGTGGCTCGTCGACGCGGTATATCGCCGTGTGTCCACCGGAAGCGATTAGCGACACGAAGGGATAGCAGGGGATGCGCACATCGTCGGCGTCTCGACGTAGGAAGGCCGACAGGAGATGCCCCATCAGATGATCGACGCCAACCATCGGCTTCCCCGCGGCCCAAGCGATCCCCTTGGCCGCTTGAACCCCGACGAGCAGTGCACCAACGAGGCCCGGTCGGTTCGTGACCGCAATGCCATCGATATCGCCGATGCCCAACGACGCACACGCAAGGGCAGATCGAACGACAGGGCCGATATTGCGGAGATGGTCACGTGAGGCCAGCTCGGGCACGACCCCGCCGTGCGCCGCGTGCAGGTTCGCCTGCGAGTGCACGACGTCTTCAAGGACGCGCCCGTCAGCGTCGACGACTGCCGCCGCGGTCTCGTCACAGGACGATTCTAGCCCTAATACGAGCATGGTCCCGGCTTGCGTGTCAGGTCAAACACCGCGAACACACTGCCACTCGAACTCGGCGCCGCTCCACTTTCGGTCGGCAAATCGGGTGCCCCCCGAATGAGTCGGACCTCGACGTCGCCCGCCTGCATGAGCGAAACGACGACGAGCACGTCGTCGCCGTGCGCGTCGCCGTAAGAGACGCTCGCCGTTGCGATATAGAGCAAACTTCGCAGGCGGCCCTCGCCAAAGGACAACGTCGACAGGGGATCGTGCCAAATTTGCGGAATGGAACGCAGCGCGACCGCGTGGAATCGGCCGTCGCTCGTCGAGATCGCGCCCGGCGCGTCCTGCAAATGATCGGCGTCAATCGTCAGGCAAGCCATTGTTGCCCCGCCGACCCCTGCACGCACAAAGTCCGCTTGAACCACTCGTCCGTCGTAGTGGTCGCCAGCGGTCGAGTAACTCGATAAATCATGGCACCCCGCGGTCGCGGCAACGATCCCAACGCCGACGAGAAGCATCGAACCCATCGGCGCAGATCTTACGAACGCCATCTGCCCACTCGCAACCATGGTGCCGCGATATCCATCCGAACGGGAATTACGGTGCTCCTGGTGATGCACCTGCCGTGATCGCCCGCGCAACGTCGCGCACACGCGGCTCAGCGTCGCTCGCCGCGACCCGCGCGGCGAGGCTTCGGGCTCCCGCCGAATCGAACGCCGCCAGCGACTCAAGGGATGCTTGCCGCACCAGCGCGTAGAAATCTTGAGTCGCCGCCTCCGTCAGCCGGCGACTCGCCTCCGGACCTGCCCCAGCCTCGCCCAGTCGGCCCATCGCCCGCGCAGCAAGGACGCGCAGGGCCCAACTCTCGTGCGTGGTGAGGATCCTTCCCACCGCGCTGACTGCACGCGCGCTCGGCAAGACGCGCGCCCCGTCCCGGAAGGCCCCTACTGCAGCAAGTGCGACGCGCTGCACACCTTCGCTCGGGTCCTCCAGCGCCGCAATGACCGCCTCCACCGCTGCATCCGTCGACGAGCGCGCGACGAGCACAATTGCCTTTGCTCGGATCGTCGGATCCGGATGGCGCGCAAGCGGAACGATGCTCGGCTCGAGAGCAGCAACAATAGCCCGTGTCTTCTCCGCAGCCGCTCCCCTCGAGCCTTGCCCGACGAACGGGGCGAGCTCGCCCTGTCCGCTCCCTAGCGCATCCAGCACGACCCGGGCCCTGTCCCCCGACGCGTGAATAGCCGCCAACGCCGCGCGCAAAACGGGATCCGCGAAGCGCGTCAGCGCTGCTTCTCGCTCGGCTTCCGTCACGTCCCTCAGAGCGAGAGCGCCGAGCAGCCCGTCTACATCGAGCGTTCCATCCGGGACCGGCATTACCTCCCGTTCTCTTGCGAGAGGGCGCTTTTCCACGTCTCCCGCCATCATCGCGAGTGCCGTGACGGCCGTCCGCGCCAAGGCGTCGGCCTCCAGTCGCCCGCGAGGGCCATCCTGCTCCCCGGGGAACGCCGCATTCGCCATGGCTTGTACCGCTTCAGCATGCCAATCCGGCTCTGTGGCGCGCTGACTAGGCCGCACGCCACCGGACGACACGCCGTCCGGCGCCGACATCGCCATGCGTGCCAGAGCCATCAACGCCATCCGCCTCGGCAAGGGATCGCCGTCCTCCGCGAGCTCCAGCAAGGCCGGCAACTGGCCGCGCGCGTGGAGTTGGCCCAGCGCATAGGCGGACGCGGCGCGCGCGAGATTGCCCGCATCGACGGACGCGGCGATCGCGCTCAACTCGGCGATCGCCTCCGTGTCCCGGGCCATGCCCAACCCGATCGCAGCCAAGGCACGCATTGCGGGTGTCCCGCCGCGAGCCACCCGTCTCAAGACCCGCAGTGCCTGCGCATTCTGCATTCGCGCCAGCCCCCAAACCGCGGCTTCGGCGACCGAGTCGGCGAGCCCCGCTTGCTCGCCCGTCGCGTCCTTTGGAAAGAGCAGCGCTTCGTATTTTGGGACGAGAGCCGCGTCCGCGATGGCCCCGCATGCGATCATGGCTCGTGCGCGAAGCGGCGGGTCGGCGGCACCGGTCGCGTACGCAAATAGTGGGAGCGCCGCATTGCGGTTTTCCACATAGGCCAGCACGTCGATCGCAATAAGCTGTTGGCTCACGTCATGGTCGGCGAGCGCGTCCAGCAATGGCTTGACCGCCCGCGAGCCGACACGCGCCAGCGCTACGCGCGCGTCTCCGGCATCCTGCACGGTGCCGTGGCGGACACGCTGTACGAGGCCGAACGTGAGACTGCCGTAAATCTCGACGAGCAGACGACGATAAATCGTACGCTGCGGACTGCCGATCGCGAGCGGCAGCAGATCCTGCTCTAGCGACTCCAATGTTCCCTTGCCGAGATTGATCTGCATCGATAGCCTCGTCGCGCGCGCGACGAGCTCCTCGTCCGGCGCTCCCCGCAAGACTCGCCGGAACAGGCGGTCCGCCTCGTCCGTTTGGCCCTTCGACAGCAGTAAGTCGGCCAGCTCGAAGTATACGAGAAACAGCCGATCGTTCTTCGTAATCGCAGCACGAAACTCGACAATCGCGTGGTCGACGTCCTGTTTCGAACGGTACATTTCCCCGAGCCGCCGATGCCCCTCCGCGTCGTCCGGGTTCAACTCCACGGCGCGCGCCGCATACTGGATCGCGTCGTCGTCTCTGTAGATCTGAAGCGCATACTGAGCCATTCGTTCGTAAACCTCTCGCGCGCGCTTGGGCTCCACTTGGACCAATCTCCCAAGTACCAAGATTGCCTCGGCGATCTTGCTCTCTTGCACGAGGACGCGCTCGAGCGTTAGGTAACTATCGATATCGCCCGGCTCGAACTCGAGAATTCGTCGCAGCGTGGCCTCGGCGTCCGAAAGCCTTCGCAAGTGGACTTGCGCCTCGGCGAGCATTCGTCCCGCTTCGTTGTCTGGCGTTGTTGCGGCGAATTGACGGGAGAGCCCCGGCAACTGCTGCTCGAGAATACGCTCCAGCCCCCAAAGCGTCACGACCCGTTTGCGACATTCATGTGCAAGGGCCTTGTCGCCCCTCTCTTTGGCCTTGGTGACGATTTCCTCATAGAGCAAGCGCGCCTCGCGGTACGCGCGCGTCCGCTCGTAAGCTGCGGCGAGCGCCTTCTTGTACGCGAGGTTGGGGGGATCGAGCTGCACCGCCTCCTTGTATGCGGACATGGCATCGCTCGTCATATCGTGCTCGAGGTAAACGTCTCCAAGCGCACAGAGTGCCTTCGCGCGCGGTACCACGACGTTCAGAATGCGCTTCCAAGTCTGCACGGCGAGGGGCACGTCGCCATCCTGAAAATATCTGTCACCGAGATCGGTCAAGTGTCCTGGATCGCCGCCCGAGGCGAGGGTCAGGCGTCGAAGAACGTTCAATGACCTCTCGCTTTCGCCGATACGCCCATAAAAATCCACCACCCGCGTGAGAATCTCGTCGTCGGATGTCGCGCGTGCCTCGAGGTCGGTCACCAGCTTGAGAGCTCGTGCGCGGTCGCCACGCTGCAACAGCGCTTCGCACTCCTCGAAAACGAATTGCGGGTTGTTCGGAGCAGCGCGGATCAGCGCCTCGTACTCCACGATGGCCTTGTCGAGGTCACCATTGGCTTGCATCAGGCGAATCATTCGGACACGTATGTCGAGTTGCTGCGGGCTATTGGCGAGCGCGCGCTTATACGTGTCGATCGCCTTCGGCGAGTCACCTGTCTCCTCGTAAAGTTCGCCAAGCAGTGCGAGGCGGCCAAAATCGTTCGGATGCTCTCCTTCCAACTGGCTGATAAGCACCGGCAACAGTTGATCTGCGCGGTATATCTCTGCGATGGTTTCGTATATCTGCGCGCGGAGCGCGCTCTGCGCACCAGCTGCCGAGAGTGCTTTCTTCAGCGTGCCCAGCGCGGCCTGATTCTCGTGAGCCTTCGCCTGCGCGCGGCCCAGCTCCCGGAGCGCCGGCGCCAACGCGCGATTGTCGCCAACTGCAGCGCTCGCGACATCTGTCAGCTCGGTCTCGGCGCGCACGAACTCGTTGCGGGCGAAGAGCTCGTGTCCGAGTTCGCTCTTCACGAAAAGGCTATTCGGTTCCAGGCTGACCAGCGTCGTGTGAAAGCGTTTCGCTGCCTCCCAATCCTTTTCGTCGAGGGCAAGCTGCATGAGCATTCGCAGGGTTTGCTCCTTGTCCACTTGCGTCTTCTGAAGAGGAAGCGCTTGTTCGTACCGTGCACGCGCCGGTGCCAGGTCGCCGCGGTCTTGATGGAGACGGGCCAGCGCCAGGATCGCCGTCGGATCGCTACTTTTGAGAGAGATTGCTTTCTCGTACGTCGCCACCGCGTCTTGAGTCCGGCCGTCGAGCCTGTAGAGCCCAGCGACAGAGACGGTGGCTGCATACTGGTCGGGGCCCGATTGCGCCGCGCGCGTCTCGAGATCGGCGACGAGCTTGGCGATGTTGCCGTCGCGCTCACGGTAGAGCTGCAACAGCCGCTGTAACGGAAATGAGGCGCCTGGCTGCGAAAGAACGATGCGCGTGTACCTTTCGACGAGAAGCGCTGGAGACGGAGCGTTCTGCGCGGCGGCGCTGGCAGGCTGATCGTTTTGCGACGGGCGCGGGGGCGTGCGCGCACGGTGATGTCCGTGGGGATCGAAGTCTTGCGCCTTCGCCGAGGTTGTGCCGAGCACGAGCAATACCAACGCTTGCGCGAGACAGTGAAAGCGCACCGAGTCAGTTTAGCTGGCGGGCGGCAGATGGTCATCGACAGTTCATCACGATGTCTCACTTCCCACCCCAGCCAATGAACCGCCGACGCGCTTTCAGCTTGCCCGCACGAGAAAGGCGGCGAGCAAGGCCAAACCGAGAAGCGCAACTAGGACGGAGATCCCCAGTTTGCTCATCCGTTCCATCTGCGTGCCCAGCGCTGCGTTTAGCTCACGGGTGTGGCGGAGCTCCGATTGGGCCGTGTGCCCGGCGCGAATCAACAGAATCGTCTCGAGCAAAATGGCAATGGCGATCGCCCCCAAGGCAATTCCCAACCCAGTGGCTCGCTTCTGCGCCTCGCCGGCATGATGCAACGCGAAGCCTTCGAGCGCGATCCAGCGCGGGACCGGCGTCGCGCCTGCGAGTGCGAGACACACGCCGAGCACTTGCGACGTCTCTCGCGAGTCGCGCGGTGGAACGCATTCTTCTTTGTCTGTGGCCATCGAGAGGGCCGCTTCGTCGTTGGCTGCAACGAAGAATGGCTGGACGATGGTGCCCGGACCGAGTCGAGAGGCTCCGGCGGGGTCACTCGAAGCCACCGCCCAATAAAGTCCTGGCGCCAACCTCGGGACCCGCACATGCGCGCTTGGCATTTCCCCATCCGTCGCGATGAGCGGCACCGAAGCCGCCCACGCGCGCCCTTGGGCATCATCGATCTCGAGGTACGCGTGGTCACGCACATTTGGGGCGACGACATCCAGCGTTGGCTCCTCGTCCGCATTGTACCGGTCGCGAGCGATGAGCCTTGCCGCACCCGGCGATACGAACAGCGCTCCCGCCCAGAGGCCGGTCGAGGCGTTCGGCGCACGCGCATGCACAATCAAGGCGACTCCGTATCCCATCGGGGTAGCCACGACGCGCGCCCAACCGCGCGCGTCCGTCTTCATGCCGACAGTCGCGGTCGAAAGGCTTCCATCGTTCTCCGCCTCGATCGTGACACCCGCGAGTCTGGCCCGTGTCGCCGCGTCGGTCGCACGCACCCAGATGGTCGCGGGGAAACCCGAGGCGACCCGCTGACCGAGGACGGCGACATCCAGCGCGACCGGTCCCTCGCGTCTCGCAAATCGGGCCCATGCGGAGGATGGCGGTGGCCGCGGGACAGCGGCACGGACCATAACGTCACCCTGCGCGAGCAACGCATGACCGGCACGTATCTCGAGACTCATACCCTCGGCAGAGGGCACCCGGAGGAGTACCTCAGCAGCTCCGTCGTCGTTCGTCGCGCCCTTCCAGACCCATTTCTTACTCCGTGCGCGCGCGATGACTTCTACGTCGCGAAGTGCCACCGGTTCGCGTTGGCCGCGATCTTCGTCGAACGCGACTAGCTGCCAAGCCAGGCCGGTGCCTGCGTCCGAGGAGGGCGCGCCGTAGACCACCGCGGCGCGTACTGCACTGGCTGCCCCGACGCGGAGACCAAGCCCCACCGCTGCCAAGGCGACAATCGGGGTGGCCACCAACAACAAGCGCTCGCTGCGGAGCACTCACCTCTCCCAGTGTGCGTCAAGCCCGCCGGGACAGGCGTCGACCACGATGGGGGGAAGGAACTCCCCCGCCGTTCCGAAAGTCGCGCGCGATAGTACAACCGCGCGTACACCGTCGGCCCGCAGGACGTGCACCGCGTCGTCGCGTCGTTCGACGTCGATGAACGCGTCGCCGTTGGATGTCGCGCGCACGATCCGCACTCCGTATGCCTGCGTGTCCGAGGCGTGAACGCTTCGGTACGTGACTCGTCTCACGCGTTCTGGGGCATGTGCGGAC
>JALYHX010000216.1 GCA_030776305.1 Myxococcota bacterium | reverse complement strand
GAGGAAAGGGACCCGGACCTCATCACGAGCTTCTATCGCGCCTGGAACCAGCGGGACCTGGCCGCGATCATGCGCGCCCTCGCCGACGACGGGCGGTTCGGCGATCCCTTCTCGCGTGTTCTCCTCTCCGGAGATGCGCTCCGCGCGCATCTCGTGGCCACCTTGGCTGCGCTGCCAGAGCTGACATTCAGCGTGCAGCGCGTGCTGCGGGATGGATGTCACGTCGCAGCGGTGTGGTCGTTGAGCGCGATCTGTACGGGCGCGCTCGACCGAGAACTTGCGGCCAGCGGGGTTGCGTTCACCCTCGAGGGGGTCGACCTTTTCCAGCTCTCCGCGCAAGGAATCGTCTCGGTTCGACGCACCTTCGAGCGCCGGGATCTCGTCGACAGCCTGGGGATGCAGAGCTTCGTCGAGCCGATCGAGGTCGGCACGATGACCTTCGGATATTCGCTCCGCGAGTGGGTGAGCAAGGCGAAGCCGGCCCTGCTCGGCATGACGTGGATACAAGCGCGCGATGAGGAAGAGAAAGGGAAGATCCGAGGATACGCGCGGCGGATCATCAAGGGCTTCCGCGACATTCCTGGTTTCATCGGCGTTGTCACCGGTTTCGCAGGCCTGCACGGCTTTACCTTGACGGCGTGGGAAAGCGAGGAAGCGTTGCGCGCTGGAATTCATGGTCCGGATCACGTCGAGGCGATGCGCGGGTTTCACCAGGGCACCTCCGCCGGCGTGTTCACAAGCGTCTGGCAACCGCTGCGATTGAATCGAATGTGGTTGCACTGTGCCATCTGCGGCGCGGCGAACGATGCGCACCGTGCCGACGGAAGGTGCCACCAATGCAGCACGCCGCTCCCCGAGCCGCAACCCTATGTCTGACGGCGTTCCGCTCGGAGCGCGCGCATTTCGCGTCGCGATCGATCCTGCCGTCGTCGATGGGGTGCGAGCGCGCGTGCGCGCGGCATCGCTTCCGGATCCGATCGGCGAGGGTTGGGAGCACGGCACCGACGTCGAGTACGTGCGCGCGTTCCGCGAGCACTGGGTGGAGCGCTACGCGTGGTCGCGTGCGGAGGAGCGCCTCAACGCGCACCCTCAGTTCGTTGCGGAGATCGGCGGCCTCGACATCCACTTCTACTGGGAGAAGGCCTCGCGTCCGAGCGCGCCGGCGATCGTGCTCACCCATGGGTGGCCCGGTTCGGCTGTGGAGTTCCTTGGCGCGATCGAGAAGATCGCGCACCCCGAACGCTTCGGCGGCGTGGCGGGTGACGGCTTCGACGTCGTCGTCCCCACGCTCCCCGGCTTCGGGTTCTCGGGCAAACCGCGCGCGCCGATCGGACCACGGGAGACGGCGCGTCTCTGGCGCCGACTCATGACGGAGGTTCTCGGCTACGAGTGCTTCTTCGCGCAAGGCGGCGACCTGGGCTCGATGGTTACGGCCTATCTCGGCGGCGAACACGCAGATGTCGTCCGCGCCATCCATCTGAATTTTGTGCCGGTGCGCGAGGTCGCGCCCGTGGCGATGACGGCGGAGGAACGCGCGTGGAGCGAGGCGGCGAACGAGTATCGCGCTTTGGAGCTCGATTACTTCCGACTGCTCATGCACAAGCCGCAGACGCTCGCCTTTGCGCTCGCGGATAGCCCGCTCGGATGCGCGGCGTGGATGCTCGAGAAGTTCCGGTCATGGAGCGACTGCGGTGGCGATCTCGACGCCGCGTTCGGCAAGGACGATCTCATCACCAACGTGATGCTTTACGTCGCGACCGGCCGCGCCGATTCCTCGCTCTGGTTCTATCGCGGATTCTTTCTTGAGGCTGGCGGTCGAACGCACTCCCCCGACGCAGTCGCGGTGCCCACGGGCATCGCCATCTTCCCGCGGGACATGATCAACGGACGCCCGCCGCGCAGCTGGGCCGAGCGCGATTATCGTGTCGTCCGCTGGAGGGAGATGCCGCGCGGCGGTCACTTCGCCTGCATGGAGCAGCCCGACCTCTTCGTGTCCGAGGTCCGGGAGTACTTTCGCAGCTGCGAGCAAGAGGGAGCATCGCCATGAAGATCGCGATCGTCTGCGCAGGGATCATCGAGCGAGCCGTAGACGGACGCCGGGGTTGCCGCGACTGGCGGGCGCGCTCGCGTGACCACGCCGGACGTTGCCGCACGTGACGCGGACGGTCAGCCTCGACCCGATCGACGTCGGACCGCTGAGGAACGCGCGCCTTATCGAGGCGGCGACGCAGCTGTGGTTTGCCGCTTCACGTTCGCTGGGTACGCGCCGATTGGCCTTCCGCCTGCTCCGCGGTTCTCAGTAGGGTGGGCGGTAAACGCTTCATGGGTCGGGACGCAAGTGCACCGTTGACTACGTTGGCGCGGTCACGTGGGGTACTCGGATGCAGCTGCGCGGAATCGATACGAACTTGATCGTCGCACTTCGCGCGCTCCTCGTGCATCGGAACGTGACGCGCGCGGGAAAGGAAGTCGGCCTCAGCCAATCGTCCATGAGCCACGCGCTCTCGCGCCTCCGCGCGCACTTCGACGATCCCCTACTCGTGGCAGTCGGGCGCGACCTCGTTCTAACGGAGCGCGCGAAAGCCCTCGTGGAGCCCGTGTCCGACGCCGTCGCGCGCCTCGAACGAGTCTTCAGCCGCGCGGAGCCGTTCGACCCGCGAACGAGCCGACGCGTCTTCCGGATCGCGGCAACTGACAACCTCGAGCTCTTCGTGCTTCCGCGCCTCGCGGCCATTCTCGAGAAGGAGGCGCCTCAAATCGACATCCGCGTCTGCGCCCTGCCGGATGATTGGATGACGGGCCTCCAGCGCGGCGACATCGATCTCAAGCTTGGTCGCAAGTACGCTGTGCCCGCCACGGTCGAGAGCCAGGATCTCTCTCACGAGCGCTTCACATGCGTCACGCGTCGCGGCCACCCCGCGCGCCGCAAACTGACCGTGCGAGAGTACGTCTCCCTTGATCACCTACTCATCGCGCCTACGGCTCCTCCGGGCGTCGAGCCCCACGGAGTGATCGACGCCGCGCTCGAGAAGCAAGGGCTTCATCGCCGCATAGTCATGACCGTTCCCCACTTTCTTGTGGCGCCGTTCGTCGTTGCGAGCTCGGACCTCGTCCTCACGGCGCCCACGCGGCTCGTTTCGCCGTTCATCAAGCTGCTCGGTCTCCGCGAGCTCGACCTCCCCGTGAAGCTCCCGGGTTACAAATTGAGTTACGCGTGGGCCGTCCGAACGCGCGACGACGACGCGCAGCGGTGGCTGCGCGCGACGATCGCCCGCGCATTCGGGGGTTCTAGACGCCATTCTCCGTGACCAGGTATCGACCTCGTCGATGCCTTCCATGGCAACTATCCATGCGAACAATGGCCGTGTCGCGCTTATGGTGAGTCCGTTCCCCACGAAGGAGAGACGCGATGATCGTCGAATACATTCGCTACAGCATCGACGCCGCACGGGCGAAGGAGTTCGTCAGCGCGTACGAGGTGGCCGCGAAGAGCCTCCGCGACTCAAAGCACTGCTTCGGCTACGAGCTCACGCAGTGCACGGAGGCGAAGGAGAGCTTCACGCTGCGCATCCAGTGGGACTCCGAGGAAGGGCACATCAAAGGCTTTCGCACGAGCCCCGAGTTCAAGCCCTTCTTCGCTGCCGTGCAGCCATTCATCAAGGACATCGCCGAAATGCGCCACTACGAGCTGACGCCCATCCATTGGGCGCGTTGAAGGAGACGAAGGCATCTCCGACGCATCCGAAAAAAAGTCGGCCGTGGGGCACCGTTTCACGGACCGTAGGGCGCGCGGCGTTCCCCGCGAGCACGAGTTCCTCGCTGCGCGGGTCGCGCATCGGGAGTGGGGGACTCGGCTGTGATGAACTCGCAGCCGGGAGCCGCCCCATGCCGCACTGGGGCGAAAACGGGTGCGTGTCCGTTGAACCCGAAATCAGAGGAAGAACGACCATGAGTCTCAAAGACCCGAACGTGGCCAATGCCAAGAAGCGGAAGCGCATCGCCGTGGTGCTCGCGAACCCTGCCGTCTCGACGACAACGGGGTGGCCTGTCGGATTCTGGTGGAGCGAACTGTCGCATCCGTATTTCTCGATGACCGAAAAAGGCTACGAGGTGGAGATCTTCAGCCCAAAGGGCGGCAAGTGCGTAGCCGACGGGATGAGCGATCCGCGCGATGCGAGCGGATATTCGGCGGACGACTTGATAAGCCTGGGGTTTGCGACATCGCCGCGGCACGCGGCGCTCATCGAGAACACGAAGAAGGTCTCCGAGATCGATGTCGCAAAGTTCGACGCCATCCTGGTCGCCGGCGGACAGGCGCCGATGTTCACGTTCGAGAGCACGCACGACCTGCACACGAAGTTCGTGGAGTTCTACGAGGCGGGAAAGCTCGCCGTTGCGCTCTGTCATGGTGTCGCCATTCTTCGGTACGCGAAGCTGTCGAATGGCCAGCACCTTGTGAAGGGGAAGACCGTCACCGGCTTCGCGAACGTCGAGGAAGACTTCGCCGACAACGCGGTTTGGGACATGAAGCTCCTCTCGCGCGATAAGCACGTCATGCCATGGCGCATCGAAGACGAGATGAAGAAGCTCGGCGCGAACTACGTTCAAGCCGGCGTCTGGCGCGCGTTCGCCGTGCGCGACGGCAACCTGATCACCGGGCAGCAGAACTTCTCCGGCAGTGAGACGGCGAATCTCCTAGTTCGAACGCTTGGAACCTGACGACTGGGGCCGAGCCGGCCGGAGGATGCCGCATGCCGATTTCGACCTTGAAAGTTGCGATGACCGTCGACGACCTCTTTATGTGGCCGGGACTGCCATTCCCCGAGGGCTCATCGCCGCAATGGGTCAGCCGTCAACTGATCGAAGCCTTCGCCGACAATGGCGTCAAAGACGTGTACGCGTTTTCTTGCACGCGGCCTGTTGAAGAAACGAAGACGCTCCATGAAGTGCTCGATGCGTGGTGTAGCGCCGGCCATCACGTGGGAAATCACACTCACTACCACTGCGCGCTGAACTGGTGCTCGGCTGAGAGCTACGAACGAGACATGGAACGCTCCGAGGCGATCCTTCGCCCTTGGATCGAGCGCGCTCCGACGCGGTACTTCCGATTCGCGTTCGACATGTGGGGCGATCAACGGGAGAAAACCGACCGTATCCTGTTGAAGCTGGCGAGGACCGGCTTCCACTACGCACCGATCAGCGTGTGGTTCGCCGACACGCTGTTCATGTTTCCTCACTTTCGCGCGTTGGCGCAGAAGAATTCTAGGGTGGTCGACGAGGTCGAGACACTCTTCGTCGACGAGTGGATGGCGCAGTTGAAGAGTCAAGCGGAGGCCGCGCGCGACGCCATGGGACGCGACGTAACCCACGTGGCCCTCGTTCACGGCGTCCCCCTCGCGGGCGCGACGATGGGCCGCATCTGCCAACGCATGCGGGAGGCCGGCGTCGAGTTCGTCCCTCTGGAGGAGGCGATGCGCGACCCGTTCAACGCCATCGCGCCTCCGTTGATCGAGCGGCGATTCCGCAACTTCACGCAGAAGTGGTGCGCGGTTACGGGCACCCCCGTCGACAATGTACCGCCGCGAAGGCTTGCTCAGCTCGAGTCGATCTTGCCTATGCCGGGCATGGACCCCGCGACGGTGTTCAAGACGTGTTTCACCGAGCTCGGAGCCGGCGTCGGCGGCACGCCTGTCCTCTCTGACTTCTTGGAGTGAGTGCCACGATGGGTGGTACGCCTAACGCGTTCGAGGGCCCTGCGACGCTCATCTTTCGGCGAAAGGTGAAGCCCGGGCGCGCCCCTGCCTACCGGGAGTGGGTCGAGGGGATGCAGCGTGCTTCGAAGGACGTCATTGGGTTTCTCGGCGCGAGCACGATGCGCGGGGACGTAGAGGAGGACTACATCAGCATCGTCCGCTTCGACACCTTCGAGAACCTCCGCGCATGGGAGGAGTCGGGGCTGCGCCGCGAATGGATCGCACGGCTTCCGCCCGACACCGTCGACGGCGACGCTGACGTGCGACGGCTCGAAGGGCTCGAGTTTTGGTTCACCGCGCCGCCTGGGGTCGCGGCGCCCGTGGCGCCGTCCCCGCACAAGATGGCGCTCATCTTGGTCGTGATCGTTCTCGCCTTGGTGAGCGCTCTCACGCCCGTCGTACGTGCCGTCGTCGGCGTGGACGCGCCGCCGTTCGCACGCAGCGCCGTGATGGTGGTCCTCCAGGTGTTCTTGATGACCTACGTGATCATGCCGCGCGTGACGAAGCTGCTCGCCGGCTGGTTGTTCCGCAAATGACGGAAGTAGACCGCGATGAGGCCGATCCCGTGACGGGTGCGACGGGCACAGTGAGTCGAACGACTACATTGGACAAGGAGTGGCGCGCGCTTCGGCTTCTGTACGCGCTCGACGTCACAGAGCGCGGACCGTTCAAGAGAAAAGCGTGGCTCGGGGCGCGTCGCGCGCGACCATGCCGTCGAGAGCGACGAGATGATAGTGGACGTGCAGGTTGACGCGCGAACCGCAGCGCTGAACGAAGTTGACGGCGCCGCACTGCGGACTTTCGACGACGTTGCGCTTGGCGCGCGCGCGGTAGCGCGCGAACACGCTCTCGACGAAGATGCGGGCGACCGCGGTCAGCACGTCGGCCTTGAACGCGACAAGCTTGCGAAGCCCGTAGGGCAGTGTCAGCACATACTGCCTCACCGAACGTCCGGGACGACGCGATCGGCCAGGAACGCGGCGGTGTTCACATGCGCCTGCCCGTGCAGCTCGGGCAGATGCTGCGGCTGCCGCAGGAGAAGGCGCCGAGCAGATCGTATCCACACGCTTCGCACGAGAGGCGAGTGAAGCCCCTACCGAAGTCACCGCAGGCCAGGTAACCGTGCAGCTCCTGCTCGACAAAAGCCGCTCCGGGTCGAGGAAGAGTCTCTTGGATCCGAGTCGGAACGGCTTCGATTGGACCAAGAGCAACTCGGACTTCGACGAACGAAGCGCGGCAGAGAGCAAGTGTCGCTCTCCCAAGAGCAAACGACGCTTTGTTCTTTGGGAGCGAGGCCAATTAGTTCCCCACCGGCTGTCGCCGTCCCTTCGCGCCGAAACATGGGATAGCGTTGTGGCGGCAGTCGCACCGAGGTCGGCCCGTCATTGGTGCGCGAAGCCCGTCAATTAGTTTGACCGGGA
>JALYHX010000215.1 GCA_030776305.1 Myxococcota bacterium | reverse complement strand
CGACTGGCTCGCGTGGCCATTGCAGTACCCATGCGTCGGTAGTCGACCGGCTTGCGTGGCCACTGCAGTACCCATGCGTCGGCAATCGACTGGCTCGCGTCGCCACTGCAGTGCCGATGCGTCGGTGGACGACTGGCTCGCGTGGCCACTGCAGTACCCATGCATCGGTAGACGACTGGCTCGCGTGGCCACTGCAGTGCCCATGCATCGGTAGACGATTGGCTAGCGCGGCCACTGCAGTGCCCATGCATCGGTAGACGATTGGCTCACGTGGCCGGTACCGTGATCGAACAGCGTTGAGCTCCTCCTACACCTCGCCGACAACCCCGCCATCGCCTCCCTCGAGCGAGCCCTTCAAAGCGGCGTGATTTATTGTCGGATTGAGGTTTGCTGTCATCCTCCTGGGAGGGAGACAGCAATTCGTATCAGCCCTTTTGCTCGCCGCTCATTGTCGAGTTGGGCTAATACAGCCTCGCTGCGCTGAAGCCGTTTCGCTCCGGAGCGGACGAAAGAAGCGACTGAGGCGACGCCGCATTTTGAAATGCGGCGCAAGCGACGGTGTCGCTCGCCGCGAGCTGGACCATCGTCGTGACCTCGACTCCAGCGTTGAACATCGTGCCCTGCGGAACGTCGTGCGCGTTCACCTCCGCGCCATTCCTCATGATTGCCGCGGCGCACGCGGCTGCGGTCGGGGCAGGACCGAAGCTGAACGAGCACTGGATGAGATAGACGCCTGGCTGCTTCGGGCTGAACACGCCGTTCGTGGCGTTGTACTCGCCCGAAAGATCGTACTCGACATGGTCGAACGTCACCGCCGTCGTGGAACGACCTGGGATGGAGACAGGTGTGGTCACCCAAGCGTGGAATGCCGATGGAGTGTGGACGCCGCTTTGTAGCTGCGAGATCGTCGATGCCAATGCGCCCGAAGCTCCTGCCGCGCGATCCGCTTCGATCGCGTACGGCACGGCGCCGACTTTGGATCGCCCGAGGTTCGTGACGCCGTCGATGACTTCGATCCACGCGCCGTTGTTCTGGTTGATCTCCGACTTGCACGACGCGGCGAGAGGTATTCGAAAGCGACCATTTACGACTTGCGTGTTCGATGCGACGGTCTGGCACAGCGGCGTCATGGTCGTCTGGTCCGGATAGAGGTTGACCCCGATCGTGCGTGTGTCCGTGACCAACTGGCCGTTCTCGGTGAGGCTTCCGGAGTAATAGAGCGGGTCCTTATCGGGGATGCCGTCGGCGAGCCCCGTCCGGATCCCGAAGCCAAGCAGAGCGCCGGCGGCAAGGAGGCCCACTGCAACCAAGCTGGAACGAACGTTCATGGTGTCAATGCTCCCGTCACGCAGATGGCTTGTCTGCAGAGCGTACCCGCAAGCTCGAAACCGTCGTCGGTGAGCGTCACGCGTCCGCCGTCCGGCAGGTAGCCCACGCTCGCATCGTCCGGCACACGCCCTACCGTGTAGAGAGCAGCGAAGAGAGCGGCCGGCACTGCAGGCGGCGGGTCCGCACCCGATTCGAGAATTGCGCCGGCGTCCGACATGCGCGCGATTGCATGTTGGTGAATGTCGAGAATGGCGTTGCACCCCACGCCCGCGATGGGCGTCATCAACACGGGCACGAGGAGAGCGAGAGTGAGGCGCATCACCATTCCCCGCGCATTCGAATGATGCCGGGACCGATCGCCACTTGCAACCCTGGATCCGTCGTCGAGCGCATGCTCGAGGTCAGCCAAAGCGCGACGGCTCCCCCCAGCGCTACGCCTCCAAGGACGAAGGCTGCCGTGGACATGTCGCCGCTCGACATCGCTTCATGCCATCGAGCTGCACCGCTCGTGTCGGCACATTGATCGGGACACACGTGTTCGGCGTCCTTGCGCTTGAACATGGCGTCGAACCCGAACCCGGTTCCGATACCCGCCCCGACCACACCCACTCCCGCAGATACGATGGCGAGGATCCTCTGCGTATCCAGTCCCCGCCGCGCGTCGACCTTTGGCGGCGACGCCGGCGAGTCGAGCGTGACGCGCTCGCGCCGAGACTTTTCAGCCTCGCGAATGACGAAAGTCTTCCGCACCAACGGCAGCCCCGCAGTCTCGAACGTAAACGTGCGCTCGCCGGGATCCACCGACAACGCGACGCCTTCGAGCCGCTGCGTCAGCACCTCGCCATCCATCGTGACCCTGGTCGCGACGACATCCCGTCCCGCGGAGTCTTTGGCTTCGAAGATGATGGTCGGGATCGCGACGTTGACATTTTCGATTCCGCGAATGCATTCGGTCCGGATCTCCGCGGGACAACTCGCGGCGGAGCACACGAGGAGCTCGGCGCGTTCGGCACGAAGTCGGTGCGCCTTGGCGTATTCGGTCGACGCGTCGCTTGCGGCGAGACACTGGGCCGTTGTCGGCTCTTGCGCACGGGCCATCCCGGCGACACAAAAGACGGCGGCAGCGTGGAGGGCGCCGAGGCGACGTCGCCCGGGAGGCTTGGTCCGGCACGTCGTCATTTTCGATTCAGAAAGCACTCGGGTTTGAAGTGCTTTCTACCGTCGTCGTCGAAATAGAAACTTGGATTGCAGCCTGGTCTCTCTCTCGAGCTGGTCGTCGATGGGGATCCCGCGGCCGCCCCGTGCTTGGCGGCTTGCGAAGCGCGCGCGACGTCGACCGGAAGCAATATGTCGGGCTGAAGTCGATCCATGGTTGCTGGTTCGTCCACCCGGACGACCGCAGCATCCAGAATTGGCACCATGGTCGACGAAAGACCTTCGACGTGGCCCCCCGTACCCCTATCGGCGCGATGGCTACCCGGCATGTACCGCCACGCACCCAGAACCACACCCACGAGCGACAGGCCGGCGACGAGCGCTGCCCATCGTGCCGCCAATCGTTTGCCGTTGTCGGCCGACCCTGGGCCGACCGAAACGCCGACGACGCTGCGCGATAGCGGCTTCTCCGCGATCTGCTGCGGCGACACGCCGAGTGCACCCCCTGCGCGCCCGGCCCCGTCGACGATCCCCAGCACCCGCTCGACCAGTGCGTGGGACCGCGCCGATCCAAAGGGTCGCAGCGCCGTCGCGAGGGCCCCAACTTGCGGATAGCGATCGGCGCGTTCCCTCTCCAGGCACTTCGCGATGGCCGCTTCGAGGCCACGGGGAACGTCGGGGCGAGCATCACGAATGGGCCTAGGCGGTCCGGACGCCACCTTCACGGCTATCTCGGCGATGGTGGCGCCATCGAACGGAACCGTGCCGGTCAGGAGCTCGTACGCAATGGCGCCCAGCGACCAGATGTCGGTCTGCGCGTCGACGTCTTTCGACGAGCGCATCTGCTCGGGCGACATGTAAAGCGGGGAACCCATGATCGCGAGCGAAGGCGTGACCGACCCGGCCTTCTGGTCGTCACACTCGATGACCTTGGAGATGCCGAAATCCAGGACTTTGATCACCAGCTGTCCGTCCGCGCGCATGACGAGGAAAAGATTCGAAGGCTTGAGGTCTCGATGAACGATTCCCAGTTCGTGCGCTTCCGCGAGCGCGACGCAGGTCTGAAGGAGGAACTCCACAGCCTGCTCGACGGGCATGGGGCCGCGCTGGGCGATCCACGTGGCGACATCATCTCCTTCGAGGAGCTCCATCACGATGTACGGGCGTCCGTCCTCGAGCGCGCTCACATCGAAGACTCGGGCCACGTACTCGCTGGTGATCTTGACCGCAGCCCGCGCCTCCTGGGCAAAGCGAGCCACTGCTTCCTGATGGCCCATCATGCTGGGGAGCAGAAACTTGATCGCGACTCTGGCATCGAGCTGCACGTGCCGAGCAGCGAGGACAATGCCCATACCGCCTACCCCGATGACACCCTCCAGCTGGTATCGGCCGGCAAGAACCTGTCCTTCGTTCAGGCCGCCAAGCTGATCGGGACGATGCTCCTCCACGCTGGTCTCTTGTCCGGGAAACAACCGCGGCCCGCCCAGCCCGGCTCGCACCCGTATGTTGTCTGCTGGCCCGCGTGTGTCAAGGTGGGACAGACTCGCGTCGTCCGCGCCGCAGTTGTGATGCGACGCTCGTGAGATGCGCCGCTTTCTCCGCCCGCAAGAAACTGCCCTTCCTTGCCAGGAGCCGGAATCAAATCATCCGCCATTGACGCGCCGGCGTGGATCAGTGCCCAAATGCGAATCACTTATCGGTCCAGAAGAATTGCACATTGACGCTGCAATTGCCGAGGGCCAATTGGCGCGGAGTTGCAGCAAGACGGACAACGAGCCACGCTGGAGGATCGATTGCGGATGCGGTAGTCATCCGCGTTGGCGAGGGTCAAGCGCGCCACATCCCGAGGAACCACTCCATGCGAACAATGCGCAACCACCTTCACGTTGGATCGCTCGGCGCAATCGTTGTGATCGCCGCATGCTCGGGCGCGACGCCGAGTGGTCCGCAGCCGAGCGACGGCTCTGGCAGCGGAGTCGACGGCGGTACCCCCGCCGCGAGCTCGGGATCGGGTAGCTCGGGCGGTGCGAGCTCCGGGTCAAGTGGTTCGGCCGTGAGCGGCTCCGGGTCGGGCAGCGCGGGCGTCGCGAGCTCCGGATCGGGTGGCTCGAGCGGCTCGGGTTCTACGTCAGGGAGCGGCAGCTCGTCAGGTTCGTCTTCATCCTCCGGCAGTGGGAGTGGCGGTGTGGGATCGGCCGACGCGGGCTCGCCCGTCACAGGGGATGCGGGGGGCGATGGATCCGGCGTTCCCATGACCTTCCCGACGAAGCCCCCGGTATCCGACACGACGTCGCCGATTCCCAAGTCCCCTGCTCCGGCGGGGTACACGGTCGAAGCCAACTTTCCTTACGGGCCGATGCAACCTCAACGCATCGACGTCATCTACCCAAACAGCGCGGGCCCGAAGGGTACGCAAGTGCTGCCCGCTGTGCTGATGTTCCACGGCGGAGCGTGGATTCACTCGTATACCAACTCCCGAGGGAAGGACAGTATGACGACCTTCTCCGACCGCTTCTTGGCGCACGGATTCATGGTGTGCAATGCCGAATACCGCGTCAACGACGGAACCGCCGTAGGCGCTCCGGCGCCCGCCGCCGTTCAAGACGCGCTCCTTGCTGCCAAGTGGTGCTGGGATTACTTGGATTATTTCCACGGCGACAGAGCTCGCTATGTGGTCACCGGGGCGTCCGCCGGCGGCCATCTCGCGCTGATGGTCGGGATGACGACGCCTGCCGCGATGCTCGGGCCCACGTCACCGACGGACTTCAAGATTGCCGCGATCGTCGATGGCTATGGCCCCGCCGACATAGAAGCCGAAATCAACGCCGTTGCGGCAGGGTGGATCCCGGCGTCCTTGCCGAATCGCGCGGCGATTGCCAAAGAAGTCAACCCGATGACCTATGTCCGAAAGGACATTCCACCGCTCATCGTGGTACAGGGAGCGAACGACAACACCGCTCCGGTGGGCGACAGCCGGCACTTGGTCGCGCTTCTCACCGCAGCAGGAGCCGATGCGACGATGCACGAAGTGCCGGGTGCGGGTCACGGTTTCACGACGCCGGCCAGTGCGTGGCCGGACGCCGAGATGGCCATGTTCACGTGGCTCGTCGGTAAAGGCATCGGCAAGTAGCGCTCGACCGTTCCGACGCGCAGGTCACGCTCGGACCTGCCGCAAGTCCTATGAGACACTCTCCGCGCGCCGTCGGATTCAGTTTGCGGCGCCGAAGGAGCGATTTTCGGCTCGTCTCACTGTGCGCGGATATATACAAAATCGCGCTCCGCCAACCCGTGACACACAGCGCAGTCCGGTACGGCGACCCCCTCTGCCTTGGGCGCGGCGGCTGTGTCCGTCCCACGCCGTTCGTACCAGTACCAGGTGGTCGGCCCGTCGCCGACGTCGATCTTCACACCGACGGCGAATCCATTGGGTGAGCTATCGGGTAAGAACAGCTCTTTGACCGACGCCGCACCGACCGGATAGGCGCCGGCATCGCTGGCCAGCAGCACGTCATTCGAGCAGATGCGCTGGTTTCCGTGATTGCCGTTGAGGCGCGGCGGAGAGATCATCATCTCGCACTTCCACGATCGATATTGCGCGGTCGCCAACCACGCCTCGAGCGCCGCCTTCCCGCGCGGCGGTCGCTGCGCGGTTCCCACATCGGCGTCCGGTGTTTGAGACTCTGGGGCGCCACCCTGGCAAGCGATGGTGCAGGTGAGGACGAGCAGGGCGAGTCCCCGCTGAATAGATTGCGTTGTGGCGCTGGTCGTCGATGTCACGCAGGACAATCATTCCACGATAACGGTGTAGCAGAGCGGCGCCGCGGAATGACCGATCGTCGGCAATGTGACCGTCGTGCCCGAGGTGAAGCCGGTCTTCTTCCAGACCCGATGGGGTAGCGCGACGGTGGATGACTGCCGGACGACGACGTCGAACCCCGTGTCGACGTACGCCGTATCCGTGAGCCACGACGGGCGCCCGTTGCTTCCGTTCCAGCGCTTGTCGATCGCGAGGTAGACCGTGGTCCCCGTGAGAACGAACGTTGCCAGCGGCGGCGACGTCTTGGTGTAGGCCCTCGAGTTGGCGGCTGTGCGGATCCATGGCTTGCCGATCAGGACCGAGGCCGCAATCGAGTCGATGGTGTACGTGCGATCGCCGAAAGCGAGTTGGCCAACCCGGAAGTTGGTCTGAATCGACCACTTTGCACTGTTGGCGGTGTCGTTCACCACCAGGTTGCTGATCGCCGGCCCCGCCGCGGCGGGCGTCGCCGACACCTGCGTCGAATTGGGACCCTCACCCGTGGCATTGGTCGCCGACGCGACGAAGAAGTACGGGGTGCCGTTCGTCAGGCCGGTGTTCGTGAAGCTCGTTGTCGTGATCCCGGGTTGGATGAAGTCGGTGTACGGGCCACCGCTCGTGTGACCACGCTTGACCGTATAGCTGGCGGCGGTGCCGACCGGAGTCCAGCTGAGCATCACCTGGGTGTTGCCCGGCGTCGCAGTCACTCCCGTCGGGGCGCCGGGGAGGGGAAGGATTGGCGTCGCGGACGCCTCGTTCGACATGCCGCTCTCGCCATTCGAATTGCTTGCGGTGACGACATAGAAGTAGGCGGTACCGTTGGCGAGGCCGGTGTTGGTGAAACTGGTGGTCGTGAGCCCGGGCTGGATGAAGTCCGTGTACGGGCCACCGGTGGTGCTGCCCCGCTTGACGGTGTAGCTGGTCGCTCCTGCGGCCGCGCTCCACGAGAGGCTCACCTGCCCATTGCCGGCCGTCGCGGCCAGGTTGGCCGGCGGCGGGGGTGGCGGGGGCAAGAATGGAGTGCCGGAGACCTCGCTCGAGATGTCACTCTCGCCGCCCGCGTTGGTGGCTGTGACGACATAGAAGTACGTCGTGCCGTTGGCGAGTCCCGTGTTCGTGAAGTTCGTGATGGTGATCCCCGTCTGCGTGAAGTCGGTGTAAGGTCCACCCGTGGTCCTGCCGCGTTTGACGCTGTAACTGGTGGCCCCTCCGACAGCATTCCAGCTGACGCTCACCTGCCCGTTGCCAGGCGTGGCCACCACGTTGGTGGGCGGCGTCGGACGCGAAGGCAGCGTCGGCGTGGCAGAAGCCTCGTTCGAATTCCCACTCTCACCGCCGCCATTTCTGGCAGTGACGACGTAGAAGTACGATGTGCCGTTGGTAAGGCCCGTATCGGTGAAGCTCGTCGCGGTGATCCCCATCTGGGTGAAGTCCGTGTACGGGCCGCCGGTGATGCTGCCGCGCTTGACGGTGTAACTGCTGGCGCCGGCGGCCGCGTTCCAGGTGAGGCTCACCTGCGCGTTGCCTGCCATGGCCGCCAAATTGGTCGGTGCGGGTGGAAGCGGGGAGCCGTTGCAGGTGAGGTCACTGCCGCCAAGGCCGGTCGGAACGAAATTCGGATCGTGGGTGAGCAGGACCTTGTCGATCTGAGCGCCGTCCTGGCGCACCTTGATCTTGAGCGTGTGCGATCCCTTGAGAATCGTCGTGGCGCTGGCGCTCAGCCTGGCCCACCCCCAGCCGCCTCCCGCAGGCAACGACAGCTGGCTATCCGCGTTGCCGTCGACGCTGACCCAGAAACTATTGGACGCGGCGTCTGGTCCATTGGCCAGAAACCAGAGGAAGAAATTGTCGTCGGCGAGGACGTTGACGTCGTACCACATCACGCTCGCCTCGTCGGGCAGCGACAGCTGGCTGCCGCTCCCTGGGATGACCTGCACATACGCGCCGCCGGATCGCGTGGCATCGGTGACCGTGACGAACGGCCCGGCCTGGCGCGACGGCGTCTCCGCCTCGATGTACGAAAGCGCGCTGCCGTCGATGGCGTACACGCATGCGGGCGGCGGCAAGAGCTTGATGTAGATGCCGGTCGACGGGACGCCGAGATCGGAGACGAGGTGAAGCAAGTACTCGCCGGGCGCGGCGCGGTTGATGGTCTCGGGCGGCGTGACCACGATCGTACCGGCGCTGGGATTGGTATAAGCGAGCGGCACATAGCGCTGACCCTGATCGAAGTCGTGGGTCATCGAGCCCGGCGCCAGCAGCGCCACCGCGCGCGTCGGTCGCAAGTTGCCGGAGTACGTGATCGTGATGGGCGCGCCGCCCACGGTCATCGTCTGGCCGTCGACGATGTTCGTAGCGACCGGGCGCGGATTGCCC
>JALYHX010000214.1 GCA_030776305.1 Myxococcota bacterium | reverse complement strand
AGGACGCGGAGCTTCGTCATGAGCTCGGGGTAGTCCTCGATCGCATACACACTTGCGGTCCAGACCCGGTCGCAAGGAGTTCCCGAGGCGCGGTAGGCCTCGCGGACGGACTCGGCGTCGGGCGCTTCGAATTCACACACCATGCGGAGCTTGTCGATCGCCAGCGAGCTCCGGCGCCACAAGCCGTTTCGTACCTCGAGGCAAGGATCGAGCTTACGGGCGAATGCTGCGTAGCGCTCGTCGGAGAGCGGTTCGTTGAAGACTTGCTCGGCCATGACGCGCGCCATAAGAAACCCTCCTGCCTCGTTTTTTCTGCGGCCGCAACAGGTGGAGTCTTCGCGGTCGATCGAGACTCTGTAGGTCGACCGTTGGAAGAGGCGTTGGAACGACCATGGGATCCGATAGGCCCCAACAATTCCACCGGCGGCGGGCCCCCACGAGTCGTATGCGCGCTCGGCGTGACCCGGGGCAGTGTTTCCGGGTCGCTCTTCGAATTTCTTGCGAACGTGCGACCGATTCAAGCCGCACGAGTCACACTATTGAGTCACGGGTGCTGTGGCACGATTGGGCTCTCATGGTCCCCCAGCGGCAGGTGTTCGATGCGAAGTAGAATGGTTCGGTGGCAAACGCTTACCGCGGCGCTCGTAACGAGTGCTTGCGGGACGGGACATGGTGACGGCCCGACCTCACCCGACGCCGGCTACCATGGCCAACTTGAGGTTGGGACGTCTGTGTCGAGCGATGGCTCCGGGAGTGGCTCTGGCGGCGCCTCGGGCAGCGGGTCAGGCGCCACATTCCCCACCACTGACGTCGAGAGTGGATCGGTGACCTCAGGCTATGACGCGAGCGGCGCGACGGGAGCGGACGGGATGAGCGACGCGCCGCAAACGAGTGACGCGAGCGTGGACGGCGGGTCCGGCACCAATAGAGAGGGCGGCGGCACCGACGCCACGTTCAGCGGGGACGCCGCGTTCGGGGACGGAGGCGCAAACCTGCCGCCCCTCACGGTGTACATCGCCGGCGATTCGACCGTTTCCGTCTACACCCTCGACCCGAACAATCCGAAGTCATGGGCGGGATGGGGTCAGATGCTTGCTCCCCACTACGGTGCGAAAGTGAGCGTCATGGACGACGCGATCGGCGGGCGTACTGCGCGTCGATTCATCCAGGAAGGCCATCTTGCCGCGATCTTGAACGTCATCAAAGCGGGCGATTATCTGCTCGTGCAATTTGGTACGAACGACAGCAATCCGACCGCAACCTACGTTCTCAACGGCGTTACCTATCCGTATTACGCGGCGCCAGATCCCGACTTCAAGATGTACCTGCAACAGTACATCGATGGTGCGCACGCGAAGGCGGCCATTCCAGTTCTGGTGACGCCTCCCCCGCGGAACTCGGCGTACTGCAATGGCGCACATTCGCTCGCCAACTACGGTCAGGCGATGATCGACCTGGGCAAGGCCGACGGCGTCGCCGTCGTCGACCTTGGACTGAAGGCCTATACGTATTTGACGGCAATTTGCCCGAAGCCGGTGACTGGCGCCCAGGAGATGTTCTTCAAGGTCAATCCAGACGGCACCATCGATGGAACGCACTTTCAGGAAAACGGCGCGCGAATGCTCGCGACGTTCGTAGCGGATGGCATCACGGAGGTCGGTCTCGGATTGTCGGCCTACCGCATTCGCTGACCGAACCCCCGCCTCACTCGAGCGCTGCAGCAGCCTCCGGCGAGATCGGCTCGACGTCGATGATTTGCGAAGTCAGCTCCGCATAATCGCGTCGCACGCGTCGCAGCACCGCGGGGTCATCGGGAGCCAAGTCGTGGGTCTCGAGCGGGTCTTGGTCGAGGTCGTACAGACGGTAGGTGTTCGAATCGAAGAGGTGATGCAGCTTGAGGCCTCCCTCGATCAGCGCGCGCTTGGGCGGGTAATACTGGTTGCGAGGTTGGTCGATGAGTATGGGCCGCTCCGGAAGGTCGGATCCGAAGAGCTCCCGAGCAAGGCTCTGTCCGCGCGCGCCCGGATCGGCGGCGACCCCGGCGAGCTCGAGGACCGTGGGAGCAAGATCGACGTGGCTGACGCGGCGCGAGATGCGACGTGGCTGGGCGCTTGGAACGCGAATCAGCAGAGGCACGCGTACGATCTCGTCCCACAACTCTCTCCCGTGAAAATAAGCGCCGTGCTCGCCGAACGCCTCGCCGTGGTCACCGGTGAGAAGGACGATCGTTCTGCCCGCGAGTGGAGAAGCATCCAACGCGTCGATGACCCGACCGACGTGGGCGTCGGTGAAAGCGACCTCGCCGTCGTAGAGGTCCCGCGGGGCGCTGCCGAATTTGGAGAATCCCGGGTGTCGAAGGTACTCGTTGTGAGGGTCCAGGAAGTGCACCCACATGAAGAAACGGTCTGGGCTCGCTTGCAAATCTTTCAATAACGAGATTGCCGCGTTGGCAAGCGTCCGAGAGGTGTAATAACGATTGATGTGCGATCCGGGCGGAGCGTCGCCCTCTGCGGGCACGGCCAGAAACCGATCGAACCCGGCGATCCATCCGAGCTCCGGCCGAAAGAGAAAGTGCGAAGCGGCCCCGACCGTTCGAAAGCCCGCTTGCTTGAGGCGCTCCGCCAGGAGGACATTTTGAGCGAGGTAGCGCACTTCGTGGCGGTTGGTCCGCGGCATCTCCGATGGATAGCGGCTCGCCATCATGGGGGGAAGGCAATAACCCGTATATGTCGAGATCGAATAGGCGCGCTCGTAAACAATCGACTGCGCGGCGAGCTTGTCGATTTGCGGAGACACCCCGCGCGCGTAACCCATGTAACCGAGGTCCGGCCGCAACGCGTCTACCGTGATCAGCAGGAAGGACAGGTTCTGGGCAACCTTGTCCGGGGCAAGCCGCACTGTGGGTTCGGGCGGGCGAGTCAGTTTCGTGCCGTGTAGGTCTTCGCCATCGCAATCCTCGTCGATGCCGTTGTCGGGAATGTCACGAGCGCCGGGGTGAATGTTCGGATTGTTGTCGTTGCAATCCCCCCCGCCCAGCCACCGGGAGAAGCCGTCGCGGTCCCAGTCCCCGAGGGTCTGCAATCCACGCAAAGTCGCCCGGGTGAGCATGCCGTGCTCGAGGACCAGCGGTCGCATCGAATCGTCGCCTGCCCGAACGGCTGCGATGGCTCCGCAAAAGACGAGCGCTCCGGACAGGATGATCTTCACGGGCCGAGTCAGGCGGGCGACCAGTGGAACCGCGGCAGCGAAGCCCACCGCGAGGGCGACGCAGGTGACCAGCGGCCTGTAATCGAGGCCGTCCTCGCGCAGAAGGCCGATGAACGCGAAGGGACCACGCATCGAGTCGTCTGGGCCCGCCAGCAGATTCGGCAACGCGATGAGGGTCCAGACGCCCAGCATGGACGCGACGGCGATGCTTCGACGCTGCAGCGCTGGTTGGGCGCGTCCGACGGCACGGGCACCCTCGACCACGGACAGGCCAGCGAGGACAGCGACTGCAAAGACCGCCGAAGAGAAAAACCCCAGCGCGGGTGCCGCAGCCAACTCGTTTCGAAACGTGGAGTCCACGAGCAGGTAGAGCCGAAACAAGCACGCCACGATGAGTGGCAGCATCAGGCCCACCCCATACACGGCCGGCGCCGTGACCCGAACGCGAAGCGCGTCGATCGCTTGCGCCGGGATCATTCGTAAGAAGAGCCAGAGGGCGATGCCTACGACGGCGCCCATCGGGACGACGAGCAGCCCCGCAGCCGCTACGAAACGCGCGCCGTCAATTGCACCGGACGCAGCGAGGCCCGCGTGCTCCAGCTGGACGGCTTCGATCACCGCAGCGAGTATCGTTGCCAGTACGGCGATCAGGATGGCATCATCAGGGCGGAGGAGACCGGCCAGGAACCTGCCGGCGCGCGTATCGACCTGCACGCTCGACTCGACTGACCCCTGGCGATGGTCGAGCAGCACAAACATCGCCGCCCGGACCTTGTCTCTCAGGTTGGCGATTCGTCCAGGGGCTCGGTGCAAGGTCGGGGCGAGAAGCTTAGCAAGCTCTCACCGGATCCCGCGTCGAACCGGTCCTGGGCGTGCCGGAACCGACCATTTTCAAGCTTACCGGGCAGGATAGCGGTCGACTTCATAGCTCTTGTCGCCGAGCACATGCATCACAATGGCCACCCTGCCATCGCGTCGGATCGCTTCCGCGAGCTCATTGTCTCGGAGTGCGACAGGCCGCTCCGTCTCGACTCCGCGTTGCAAGGCGCCAGCGGGTTTTGCTCGGCATCGGGGGGGTTCGATGCCGGGCCGGTGGCCTCCAGGGTGGTTCGGCGCAGCAGACGGAATGCATCGACGTCGGAGCGACGAGTGCTACTTGCCAGTAAGAGCGGCCCCCATGCTTGAGGCGGCTGCGCGCAATTGCAGTCTACGGAACCACGGTCAAATAAGCTGGCGCGGACTCGGGCGAGTGGCCTCCTGGCGCGACCACAATTGGACTCGAACCCACGACAAGCGTGCCCTTGGGAATATCCACGGTGAGCTGGCATGCGCTAATCACGAGTCCGTCGAGGGGCACCATCGCGACCCCCACGACCACGATAGAGGCGGACGTCGTGCCCGGAGGCGACAAAAGTCCCAAATATTGGCCATAAATCGTGAGCTGCCCAGCCCGGCCCGCGTGGAGCGTCGATGGCGAGAGGCAGCCGATGACCGGCGTCGCACCGTCGAGATAACCATTGCAGGTCATGACTGGGCCGCAAGAAGCGATCGCGTCTGCGTCGGAGACGTCCGCTTGGGAGGCGTCCGCCGGTAAGGCGTCAGCTTGCGAGGCGTCAGTGTCCGAGGTGTCTGCCGGGAAGACATCCGTCGCCCCGTTTGGTCCGTCACTCGATGCGGCGGCCTCGGGCAGCTCTCGTGACGACTCTTCGTCGCCCGATCGTCCTTCGTCGCTTGCGTCGCCAACGTTCCATGTTGCCGAATCCTCGGACGCGTCTGGCGCCGACGGATTCACCCGTCCGTTGGTCCCGCAGGCCACCAGACCGGAGACAGTCATGGCTCCGAGCACGGCAAGGCCTCTCATCATAGCGACCAGCCTACGCGCCCCACGCCCGATGAGGTAGCTCTCGTCGAGAGCATTCGCGAGGGCTCGACCGAACGATCCGCGGGCTGGAGCGGTCGCAGCGCGAAGTGCTCGTTCTACGCGATGTGGAGGGGGTGACTGCGGTCGAGATGGGGGACGTTCTTGCGAGAGGACTCTCGCCGAAGAGGGAGCCGTGAAGCCGATAAGGGCCGCCGAAAGTTATCTGGCTGCCATGATGAGGGGCGGCGGCGATCTGCGTTGAGGTGGTGGATGACCCGCGAGTGGGTTCGCATTCCACCTGGGCACCATCGCGATGCACCCACCCGCGGGTGGCGCATGCATATCATCGGGGTTTGCGATGGCCCCCGCTCGGGTCGAACGATCCCCTGACCAGGGTGCATCGTCACCCTGGTGGTGGTTCGTGGTCACCCACGTGCAGTTCGCAGGTAACCCATGATTGGGTAAGCACGTCAAGCTCGTCGGGTTGCCGGTTACCCCGGTTCGGATCGCGCGTGATCCCAGCGAGGTCCATCACCACCCACGCGAAGGTGTACGAGGAACGCTCGTGGGTTGCGCGGCCAACTTCGTTTGATCGGTGGTCACCCTCGTGAGGGTCCTTTCGCGCCCATCGGCGGGTATCGAGTCACCCTCGTGAAGGTGGGTCTCTACCCTCGCAAGGGTATTTGAAGCAACCCGCGGACGCGCCAGGCGACGCAACCGGACATTTTCGTGTCGTCATACAAGTTGATGCAACCGCCCACGACGAAACCGCTCATTCTGTGCGAAACTGGCTCCTGCGGAGGACGCGAGCGATGCGAGCCGGAAGGGCAACTGGATCACCGACGCCGTCGAAAAGACAATTCCAAACGCGATGCCCATCCTTTCTGATCGAAATGGTCGTTTTGGGGATATTGACCTCGGCATGTGGCCAATCCGATACGGGGTCGGTGCAAGGGGCGGAGGCGGGGTCAGGGTCGGAGTTGGAGGCGGGGTCGGAGTCGGAGGCCACGTCGGCATCGGAGGCCGGGTCGGAGTCGGGAACCGCGGACGCGGGCGCGGCGTACGATTCGACGGCCGTCGACGCCGCGGGGGCATTCGATTCAAGTGCTTCTTCCATGGTCGAGAGCGGCATGGAATCGGCGGTCGCAGATACCGGATCTGGGGCGTGGTGGATTCCCGCCAAGAACACCACCTTCTACTGGGACCTTGCCGGCGCACCGCCGGACAACACGAAAGCCGTGGGCGCGTACGATATCGACGGCTGGAACAACACCGCGTCCGAAGTGATGATGCTTCATGCGCAGGGGATGAAGGTCGTTTGCTACATGGATGTGGGATCTTACGAACCCTCGCGACCGGACTCGAACGCTTTCCCCGCGAGCTTGAAAGGACAACCCGTTCAAGGATGGCCGGGCGAGTTCTGGCTGGACGTTCGGCCCTCGGGACCGAACCATTCCATCTTGCAATCGATCCTGCTTGCGCGGTTCAAGGTTTGTCAGAGCAAGGGCTTCGACGCCGTCGAACCGGACAATATGGACTCGTACCAGAACACTCCGGGGTTCCCGACGTCAGCGGCCGACCAAATCGCGTTCAACGAGTGGGTGGCTCAGACGGTCCATGGGTTGGGAATGGCGGTCTTTCAGAAGAACGACCTGGCTCAAATCCCCACATTGGTGACCTATTTCGATGGAATCTTGGACGAGCAGTGCAACCAATACGCAGAATGTGCCACGCTCGCTCCATACACCGCCGCCAATAAACCGGTGTGGAATGCGGAATACATGGGCGGAACGACGTTCTGCAATGCCGACGTGAACGCAGGAATCGTCGGTGCGCTCTTCGCGCTCAATTTGGACGGAAGCGTGTTCCAGCCGTGCTCGAACGACATCGGCCGCATTCACTGACGACGAGTGGGTCAGTCTCGTCCTCAAAC
>JALYHX010000213.1 GCA_030776305.1 Myxococcota bacterium | reverse complement strand
AGCGGCGCGCGCTCGGACATCTCGGTCATCGAACTCGTCATACCGTTTCCGAGGGGCCAAGCTCAAGCTCCTCATGCGACCTCGGAAGCAAGCTTGGTCCACGACGCGGGCAGAGCTAGGGAACCCGAGCCCATGCGAAAGTGCAAGCGGGATACGCTGGTCCGACGACCCGTGCGAAGCGCATTTTGCGTGTCTTTCCGGAGCGCATTGAGCTCGCTGGCTTGCAATTTTTGTCGGGCGTCTTCGGTGCACTCTGCGTGGGCGCGCATTCGGATGTGCGTCACGGCGTTCGCACTGTCCTTTCATTCGGTGAACGATGTCTACGCTGCCGAGCCCGATGATCCAAACGCCTCTCCGGTCTCGACCCGCCGTTACGAGTTCGCGGGTTTTCCAATCGTGGGCGGCAATAGCGACATCGGTTTCCAGTTTGGGGGTGCCACAACGCTGACGCGCTTCTACGACCAGGCGCAACCGTACCTGTGGAATCTCGACCTCCTGGTGTCCGCGAGCATGAAGGATGACCAGAGCGGATTCCGTCTGGTCCAACAGAGCCATGTGCTTCGTCTCGATGCACCGGTGCTGCTGCACGGAAGAATGCGCGTCGACGCAAGGGCCTCGTTTCTTCGAACGATCAACGCCGGGTACTACGGCCTCGGCAACGCATCGACGGCGGAAGCTGCGAACGTCGATCGGCGGTACCAGTATGTTCAACAGGAGGGGTGGCTACGCGGCATCGTCCGTGTGCACACGGGCACCGCGGCGGATGTCGCCGTTGCCGGCAACCTGCGCTACGAAGCGCCCGCGGCGTATGCGGCCTCGAAGCTCGCCGAGGATCTCGCTCAGCAGGGCGGGACGGGTGCCGTCATCGGCGGCCAGGCAGCACTCCTGGGATCTCTCACGGCGGGGGTGATGATCGACACCCGCGACAACGAGTTTGTGACGACACGCGGCATTTACTATCAGCTCGGGTTCGCTGGTACGGCCGGCTCTTCCGAGGACGTCGCCTACGGTGAGATGGCTGCCGTACTAGCTCATTACGCTCCTCTCGGCGGGCCGTTCATCTTTGCGAGTCGGATATTCTGCAGTTTTCGATTCGGTCGCATGCCGTTCTACGATCTGCAACAGGGAGGAGCGTTCGAGCCGGAGTCATTGCTTGGCGGAGACCAGGGAGTTCGTGGCGTCCCGCAGGGGCGGTACGCGGGCCTCATCAAGGCGGTGACCAACGTCGAAATCCGCAGCACGCCGTTTCCGCGCTTCCACCTCCTCGGCCAGCGATTCCGCATTGGCACGACGACCTTCGTCGACGCCGGCCGCGTATGGAACGATTACCACGTGATCTCTGGGGCGGATGGCGCTTCGCTCGGCCTGAAGTATGGCGTCGGTGGCGGACTTTTTGCCCAGTGGGGCGAGGCCGCGATCTTCCGAGTCGAGGTTGCGTATTCGCCGGACGCCGTGTCGGAGAACCCTGGATTTCCGCTCGGGATCTACGTTGCAGACGGGTTGATGTTTTAGGCCCCTCGCCCGCTCGAGTGGCTCGCGTCATTCACCCGCTGCGCGATAGACCTCATCGGGAATTGCCTCGACAGGCTCGACCCTTCGGGCTCGGAGCCGACGACCGACCCACTGCGACGCATCGTCGAAGAGCGAGTACGCCACCGGTGTGGCCAGCAACGTCAGCGAAAGAGAAAGAATCTGTCCACCGACGACGACACCCGCCGTCGCACGGTTGAATCCGGAGCCGACGCCACGCGACAGAACGAGCGGGATCATTCCGGCGACGAAGGCCGCAGTCGTCATGAGGATGGGCCGCAACCGGTCCCGGTTTGCCCGCAAGATTGCTTCGAGCCGTGGCATCCCGGTCGCGCGAAGCTGATTGGTGTGGTCGATCTGCAGAATGCTGTTCTTCTTGACCACGCCGAAGAGCACGAGGATTCCGAGCACCGAATAAATGTCGATCGCTTGCTTGAATAGGATGACGCTCAGGAACGCGAAAGGCAGCGTGAGAGGCAACGAGAGCAGGATCGTGATCGGGTGCAGCCACGACTCGAACTGCGCCGCAAGCACGAGGTACATGAAGATGAAAGAGAGGAGTAGGGCGGCGACGAACGCCAAGAACACTCTGCCCATCTCTCGCGTCTGGCCGTAGGGCAATGACGAGTAGCCCGTTTGAAGGTGCTCGTCGTCGATGATCTTCTTCATCGCCTGGGAGATCGCCCCGTCGCCGTACCCGGGCGCGGCATTGGCCATGACCGTGACCTGGCGTTCGCGGTTGAGCCGATCGACGCGCGAAGGGCCGGTTCCACGTCCCAACGTCACGATGTCCGCGAGCGGGACGAAAGACAATCGCTGCGAGGGCACGGTCAAGAGGCGCAGCCCCTCTTCGTCGGCGCGATAGCCCCGGGCGGCCCGCACGCGGACCTCGTACTCTTCGCCATGCTCTTCGTACGTGGAGACTTGATCTCCTTCGACCAGTAGCCTCAAGGCCGTGGCGACATCGCTCGGTTGGACGCCCAGATCCGCAGCGCGCGCGCGATCGAGGTAAACACCGATCTCCGGTTTGCCGACGATCAGCGACGAGTCGACGTCGACGGCTCCCGGCGTTCTTCTGAGCTTTTCGGTCACGTCATTGGCGATCTGCTCGAGCTTCTTCAGGTCGGGCCCACGAACCGTGTACTGGTTGCGCTGTGTCGCGAATCCGCCGGCGGCGAAGGCCGACACTTCGCTGGCCGTAAGGCGCAAATTTTTTGGTTCCTTTGCGATGATTTCCCTTCGAGCCCAATCCATCATTTGATTTTGCGTGAGCGTTCGCGTCGTCGGGTCGGTCAAACCGACATAGATGGTGGCGAGGTTGTGGGTCTGTGCGTTGTCGTCGGCCACCGTCGTCAGCGTTCGAGCCACGTTGGGGCTTTTGCGGATCGCCCGGGCAATCCGCTCGCCGATGATCTCCGTCTCCTGAAGGCTCGTTCCCTCGGGGGCGCGCACCTGCACTTGGAAGCGTGCTTCATCGTTGACCGGCAGAAATCCCTTGTTCGCGGCCCCGGCGAGGGGAACGCACGAACCGAGGGTGAGGACGCTGGCGACGACGACGACCCATCGACGCCTCATCACGAACCCCAGCGCCTTCATGTAGGTCGACTCGATCGGTCGGTAAAATCGGTCGACGATTCGCTCGCCGAACGACTTGGTGCCCGGCGAGCGCACGCGAAGCCATCGAGACGCCATCATCGGAGTCAGCGTGAATGCCACGAGCATCGAGACGGCGATCGAGAAGGCCATCGTCATGCCGAAGCTGCGCAGGAATCGCCCGACGATGCCTCCCATGAAAGCCATCGGAAGAAAAACGGCCATGAGCGAGAAAGTCGTGGCGAGGACAGCGAGCCCGATCTCCTTGGTCGCATCGACGGCGGCAACCATGGGCTTCTGCTTCTTCTCCTCCACATGCCGGAAGATGTTTTCCAGTACGACGATGGCATCGTCGATGACGATTCCGACAGCCAGCGCCAGCGCGAGCAGCGTGATCGTGTTCAGCGTGAACCCAGCCCACCACATCGTCGCGAAGGTGCCGATGATGCTGGTCGGAATGGCAATCGCGGCGATGATCGTGCTTCGGAGGTTGCCGAGGAAGAAGAAGACGACCACCGCAGCCAAGAGCGCGCCGACGACCAGGTGCTCCTTGACAGCGTTGACACTCGTTCGAATGACTTGCGACTCATCGCGGACGAGCTCCAGTCGATAACCGGCGGGAAGCTCTTTGCGGATTTCCTCGACCCGCGCTTTGACCCTGTCGGCAACCTGGACGCTGTTGGAGCCGGATTGCTTCCGAAGTTGGAGCATCACCGTCGGCTGGCCGTCGAGAAGTGCCGCGGTGTTGGCGTCTTCTTCGCCGTCGATGACGTCGGCGATGTCCCTCACTCGGATCGAGTGGCCGGCTTCCTGGCGAATGATCAGGTCTCCAATCTGAGCAGGGTCCACGACACGGCCGTGAATGCGTACGGTGAGCTCGCTGGGCCCTGTTTCGACCCGACCGCCGGGCGTCGTCACATTCTGCTGCGAGATCGCGCGCTGGACATCGACGACCGTGACTCCCATGGCGCGAAGCTTGATCGGGTCGAGCGATACGTTGATCTGCCGCTTGCGGCCCCCGAGGAGCTGCACCTGGCCGACGCCGTCAATCGACTCCAGCGACCGGCGCACGCGCTTGTCGGCGAGCTCGGTCGTCTCGCGCAGCGAATGGCCCTCGGAGTTCAAGGCGAAATGCAGGATCGGCGCCGCGTCGGGATCCAGCTTTTGTACGACGGGCGGATCGATGTCCTTGGGAAGGTCACGCAGGATCGTGTTGAGGCGGTCGCGCACTTCTTGCGCAGCGACATTGACGTCTTTGTCGACGACGAACGCGACGATGACCTGTGAGACGCCCTCGGTGGTCACGGACCGCAGCTCGTCGATGCCGCTGATTGTATTGACCGCCTCTTCGACCTTATCCGTGATCTCGGTTTCGATGTCTTCCGGGGCGGCGCCGGGCTGATTGGTAATGATGACGACGTAGGGGAAGTCGACGTTCGGAAAGCGATCCACCCCGAGCTGAAGGTATCCGGCGATGCCGATGGCGCAGATCATGA
>JALYHX010000212.1 GCA_030776305.1 Myxococcota bacterium | reverse complement strand
GTCGATTGGTCAGTCGATTCACAGGGCTCTTCGACGTTGGCTGACGTCGGGCTTGCTGCGGCGGGCTTGCATTCACCCTGTGGATCATCGCGACGCACCCATCCCGGGTAGGGCATGCATATCATCGGAGTTTGTGATGGCCCAAACGAGGGTCAGACGATCCCCAACAAGGGTCCATCGTTACCCCAATCGGGGTTCTCGGTTACCCGCGTGGAGTTCGCTCGCAGCCCATGATGGGGTATGCACATCACGCTCGTTGGGTTGCCTGTTACCCTGGTTCGGGTAGCGCGTGACCCCGGCGAGGGTCCATGACTACCCCCGTGAAGGTCAACGAGTAACGCTCGTGGGTTACGCGGCAGCCCTCGTAAGGGTCCTTTCGAACCCCTCGACGGGTATCGCGTTACCCTCGTGAGGGTATGTCTCTACCCTCGCAGGAGGCCGATGATCGGATCGTGCTGCTAGCGTGCGGACAGCGACCGATAGAGCTGCTCATATCTACGTGCGGGGCGATCCCATCCGCGATCCAAACGCATCGCTCGGCGCACCAGCGCCGACCAGCGCGCGAGCGTGCGTCCAGCAATCGCACGCTCTGTTGACGCTACCAGCGCGTCAGTGGTCGCCTCCTCGAACAGGAACCCCGTCCCCGTCTCGAGCTTGGCATCACAGTCGACGATCGTGTCGACCAACCCGCCTGTCGCATGCGCGACCGGGAGCGTCCCGTAGCGCTGCGCATACATCTGTACGAGACCGCATGGCTCGTACCGACTCGGGACGACGACCAGGTCCGCCCCGGCAAAGATCCGGTGTACGAGCACCTCGCTTGCGGCACGAGCAAACGCCATGCGCCCGTGCGACTTCGCTACCGCCGATTCTACAGCCGCCACCAGGGAGCCTTCCCCCTCTCCGGCCATCATCAACTGCGCGTTCGTCCCGCGGAGAAGCTTGGGCGTCGCGGCCACGACGAGGTCCGTCCCTTTTTGCTCGACCATCCGTCCGACGTAGGCGATCAGCGGCGACGCCGCATCGAGCGGCAAACCGACCTCCTTTTGCAGCGCCCCTTTGCAGCGAACTTTGTTCGCGAAGTCCTCGGCGTCGTAGCGGGCGCCGATCGCGGGGTCCGTTGCCGGGTTCCACACCGAGTAGTCGATGCCGTTCGCGATTCCGAGCAATGCGTCGCCGCGGGCACGGAGCACACCATCGAGTCCCGCCCCGTGCTCGGGGGACTGCATCTCGCGCGCGTACGTCGGGCTCACGGTCGTGACGGCGTCCGCTGTCACGACGCCTTGTTTGAGTAGATTGATCTTGCCGTAAAATTCGATGCCATCGACCGTGAATGCCCCCCAACCGATGCTCAGCGACGGCAGCACCTCCTTCGCGAAGACTCCCTGGTGCCCAACGTTGTGGATCGTCAGCACGGTGCGAACGGTTGCGATCCCCGGAGTCTCCGCGGCGAGTGCCCGCAGATACGTCGGCACGAGCGCCGTCGGCCAATCGTTGCAGTGGACCACGTCGACCGACCGGCCCGCAACGATTCGCTGTCGCACGAGCTCCGCCGCAGCACGCGACAGCACCGCGAAGCGCAACGCGTTGTCTGGATAATCCTCGCCGCGCTCGCCATAGACCCCGCCTCGGTCGAAGAGGCCCGGTACGTCCACGACCACGAGGTCGACCTGGGATGCGAGTCGACCATCGAACACCGTCGCGTCGAATAGGCGATCGCCCAACGTGAAGCGCAACGGGGTGAGACGACGTGCGAGCAGCAGGCCGTGCTTCTCCAGATCCGCAAAGCGCGGAATCACGATCGTGACCGCGTGCCCGAGGGAGCGGAGCGCCTTGGGCAAGGCCGAAGAGACGTCCGCAAGCCCCCCCACCTTGACGAAGGGGGCCAGCTCGGTGGTGACGAAGGTGATCTCCATTGGGGAGCGCTTCTACCACGCCCGCTTCCGGCGAGCTCTCAAGCCCCGACCCGGGGCGATGGCACCGAAGGCCCGACCGCCACGAATCAGGGCAGCGGAAGCGCCCGAGCGTGCGCGCGCGTCCAACGCGCGACGAGGTCGATGTCAGCGGCGGACAGATCGGTATCAAAGCGCGGCATGTGCTTCTTGCGTTTCTCGTCGAGCGCTTCGTCGCGGTAAGTCTGCGGCGACGCGGGGTTCGCTACCTGTGCCCGCGTCCAAGCCTGCGATCCGTAACGCGATAGCTCAGGCGCCAGACCGTTCCCCTCGTCATCCCCTTCGCCCTTGAACAAGTGACAGGTCGTGCATCGCTCGCTGACGATCTTCTCTCCCATCGACCGCGTCGCTTCATCCATCGCTCGCGACGGATCGCCTGGTTCGTCCCCCTGAGACGCAAGAAACCCGGCGACAGCGCGCTTTTCGGCGTCGCTCTTGACCATCGGGGTCCACCGCTCGGGCGGCGGCTTGTTCTTCGGGCGAGTATCGACACTCGGCATCTCGCCCACATACGGGGTTCTGCCGAAGAATTCAGGCGCGTCCGGCTCGTGAATCATGGCCGCGATCCAATCGGACGTGCCCCACCCATCGAGTTTCGTCGCCGTCGCTTTCTTTGGATCGCCCAGATCGCCGAGAACGTGGCAGCTCGCGCAGTGCTGGTCGAACAGGTCCCGACCACGGAGTTCGGGGTCTCGCCGCACCATTTCGAGCGCGCCTGCGGGGGGAATCCCATCCATGGCCAGCTTCACCGCGGCCATCGCGCGCGCATCGGCTTTTGCATGTTGCCTGGCGAACTGCCCATCGCGCGCGTCGTTGCGCCAGGCGAAGGCTCCCAGCCCGACCGCAGCCCCAAAGATCAGGACGACCGGCGCCATCACGACGGCCCGCGGACGGGACGGGGTATCCAGCCAAGGCAAAAGCGCGAGATAAAGGGCTCCAGCGCCTGGCACGAGTGTCGTTCCCCAGAACTCGCCCGCGCCGTGGAAGAACTTGCGCAGCTCGAAGAGCGTCAGCAAGAACCATTCGGGGCGGGCCGGGTAGTTGCTCATCGGATCGGCCGGTGCGTCGAGGTATGCCCCGTGCGTCATCCAGGTGAACGCGGAAAGGGCGACCACGACCAGCGCGGCCACCACCGCGTCGCGCGCAAGCCGCTGGAGTTGGGTGGCGCCCAGTACCACGGTTTCGCCCCAGCCGTGCCGCTGCACGAGCTTGTGTCGCGCCCAGAGCACCACCGCCATCGTCAGCGGTAAGACGACGACGTGGATCGCATGCGCGCGTGCCAGGCCCAGCGCACCGAGTTCCGTCCCGCCGATCATCATCTGCTGCAACCAGCCGCCAAGAACCGGCGCGAGCCCGACGATGTTGCCCTCGACGACGCGCGCCCACCAACCCCGCTGGTCCCACGGCAAGAGCCCGCCGGTGATGCCCCCACCGACGGCAAGGCCCACCACGAGCAAGCCGAGCCACCACGCAATCTCGCGTGGCTTGCGGTAGCTCCCGGCGACCGCGCCAAAAGCAACATGGAGTGCCGCCAGGACCATCAGCGCTTGCGCTGCCCACGAGTGGAGGCCGCGAACGATCCATCCGCCGGCAAGTACGTGCTGCGTATAGTGCACGCTTGCCCAAGCCGACTGCGGCGAAGGTGCGTAAACGGTCATCAGCACAAGCCCGGTCACAACGAGCACCGCGAAGCACGTCGCGACCGACATGCCGAGCGCCGACGACCATGGCGCGTCACCCGCGAGCGGGCGATCGATCAACGCTCGCCGCCACCCACGCCAACCCGTACGCTCGTCGAACCAGTCCTCGAGATTGCGGAGCCTATTCACGGGCGTCAACCGACCGTCACTTTCTCGGCTATCCCCTGCTGGAACCGACGGAACTCGACGAGCACGAAGCCATCCTCCACGCGAGTGGCGAGCGCATCGAGGTCGCGCGGGGATGGCCCACTGAGACGTCGGCCGTCGGGATCGAACGACGAGTCATGACATGGGCAGTTGAAACCAACTGCGTTCGCGCCCCGGTCTATCGCGCACCCAAGGTGTGGGCAGGTGACGCTCCAAGCGCGAACGCCTTCTCCGGTCCGCAAGAGCCAAACCGCTCCGAGCTCCACGGCCTTCTCGAGCGTCCATGCATCCCGGTGATCCGCGATCAGGGATGCGCGTTTCGGCTCGCCGTCGGAGAGCGCGTCGAGCCGCAGAGTGCGAATCCAGCGTCCACCCACCGATCCGCCGCCCGCTGGCGCCAGGAGCAGGCGCACCGCAGGCGCTGCCAGCGCGCCGCACCCGACCGCCCCGCCCGCAACGACGAGGGTCTTGAGCGCCGTGCGCCGATTGGTCTCTTGGTTGTCCGCCACGCACCGCAGCGTACCGCACTGGGACGGCAACGAGAAAGGTCATGCTCGGACATGACTCCTGGTCGCGGGGGAAAGTGGGGCTTGGAACCGCCCCGGCATATGAATGTGGCTGGGGCGCACGGGGGCGGCGACGGCGGGACCGAATCCGTGGCCTTGGCGAACCTGAACCAAATAAAGCGATGAACATGCCACAGTCGACATTGCTGCCGTCCCGGAAGTTGCCGAACACGTTATCCGCCTTTGCGCCAGTAGGGTGCCGGGGAAGCCAGGTGGAGTCGCCGAGGGCCTGGATCGGCATCGCCGGCACGAACGGGCCAGCCGCGACTCTATCCTCCGCTCAGGGCGTGCGATATTCAGCATATTCGTGCACAAGAACCACATCGAGGGCGCCGAGAGGGCTCGTTCTCCGATCGAGCGTAGTCTGCAACGTCCAGCGGTGTTCCGCGAGACGCTGCTGAGCGTTCCGCCCACCGACCGGGACGCTTGGGTGAATTCCGTTTTCGGGCTCGGCGACCCTATTGACGACGGCCCGGAGCTTCCGCATGGATGTGTTCCATACCTCCCCTGTTCGGTCGATGCCCTGCTCCATGTAGTGGCAAAAGCACGCGTTCGTCCGTCGGACGTGTTTGTCGATGTTGGTTCCGGCGCCGGGCGAGCCGCAGCGCTCGTGCACCTGCTCACCGGGGCCGAGGTCATTGGCGTCGAAGTTCAGTCTCGACTCGTACTGGCCGCACGCGACCTCGCGAATCGCTTGCTGGTCTCCCGCGTCTCGTTCGTAGAGGGAGACGCGGTGAAGCTCATCGCCTACGTGAGCATCGGTTCGGTGTTCTTCCTCTATTGCCCGTTCAGCGGAGATCGCCTGGCGAAGTTGGTGGCCGCTCTCGAACCCGTTGCACGGACGAAGATGATTCGCGTCTGCTGCGTCGATCTCCCCCCCCTAGAGTGCCGTTGGCTGACGCTCGAGCCGAGTCCCTTGGGCTACCCCGATATCTATCGCAGCACGCTGCACGACGAGAGGTTTGGGTCACCCCGGCCCCGCGCTCGCTCTTCGGGATCCCGATGACCGTCGGCTGCGTTTTTCCGAGCAGTTCGAAGCGTCGCGCCTGGGAGTGGACCGTCTTCCCTTCAACCGGTACGCTTCATCGCGACGGGGGCTGCCGTCGGAGACGCGCACACACGTCGACTTGGCACAACGAGGACTCGGCGGAAGGAGTCGTCTTATGATTACCGACGAAGAAAAGGCTGCCATCAAGGACAGCTGGAGATTGGTCGTCCCGATCGCGGATACCGCGGCCGATCTCTTTTACAAGCGACTCTTCGAGCTGCGACCGGAATATCGCCGCCTCTTTTCGGAGGACATGAAGGCACAGAAGCGAAAGCTCATCGCGATGCTTGGGTTCATCGTCAAGTCGATGGACTGGCCCGATTCGGCATGGCGCGAGATCGTCGCTGAGGAAGACGATCTGTGCCTCATCCTGCTGGCGCTCGGCCGGCGGCACACGGATCTCTACAAGGTACCCGACTCCAGCTACCAAGTCGTGGGCGAGGCGCTCATCTGGACGCTCGACTACGGGCTCGGCAAGAAGTTCGACGCCCCCACGCGCGCCGCATGGACGCACGTTTATCAGCTTCTCGCGCTCACGATGAAGATGGGTAGGCTCTCGGTTCCCGGAGCGACCAAGGCCGACGACGCCCTGGGCCGGGTGATTGCGGCGCCCAGTAACGGTCCTCCCAACGGTGCCGCGGGCGAAACCAGAGAGGCCGAGTGATGCGCACCACCGTGATGGAGGGAAGCCTCTCCGAGTTCGACTTGCCGAGCGTCATTCAGGTCGTCAGCCTCGGCCGACAATTCACCGGCGTCGAGCTGTTCGACGA
>JALYHX010000211.1 GCA_030776305.1 Myxococcota bacterium | reverse complement strand
GGAGCCGGAGCGCAAGCGGAACGTTGGTTATCGGGACCATGGCATTCGCCGCGTTGGCGTCGCAAGCGCGAAGCGCAAGGGCGGCGACGATCACGGTCAACGGGAGCTGCAGCCTTTCGCAGGCCGTGACCGCGGTTGATTCTCAGAGACGAGTTGGGGGGTGCGCGGCGGGGACCGGTGGGGACACGATCGTCCTCCCGGCCGGCACGACGACGAACGTGAGCAGCACCCTGACCATTACCCGCAGCGTCACCGTTCAGTCTTCGGATCCAAATGTCAATAGCAACATTTTTACCGCACACGGATCCTTTCTGACGCAGTTATTTTTGATTGAGCCGATCGCAGGAACCACCGCCTCCGTCACGTTCACGCACATCGAGTTCTCTGACACAAATACCGTAGCCACCGCGATCGTCGCCGTCGGAGCCAACCGCAACGACAAGCTCACGCTGAACGCTTGCATTGTCGACGGGTTCGGCAAGGGCGGGGTGTTTGCCCAGGAGATGTCGGTGACCGTGAACGAAACGTTTTTTACGAGCAACTCCGCGAATCTGGGTGCCGGCCTCTTTTTCTCCGGAACCGGCACCAATATGGTGCTCGTTGTCTCCAACTCTCTCTTCGATAGCAACGCCACGACGGCTGGAGGCGCCGGCGGGGCACTTTATTACAACGGGCCGGCACATTCGACCATCAACAACTCGACCTTCAACCAGAATTCTTCCGACTCCGGCGGCGCTCTTGCTCTTTTCGGCTCCGGTATCGTCGACATCAACGGGTCCACGATCGCCAACAACTTGGCTTCGGGCGAGGGCGCCGGTGGCACGAGCACTGCGACCGTCAATTTCAACTTGACGCTCCTCGCGGCGAACGCCATCAACCAAAATCCCGCCCTCCCTTCGGACTGGGACTACCACAGCACGATCAACTCGCTGACGGACTCGCTGCTCGCAAGCCAATCGAGCTTTGGCGGATTCGGAGACCAGGGCACCATTTCTATCAATACTCTGGGGTCTCACAGCATTCTCAACGTGGACGCTCAGAACGGAGCCGTGGTCGACTTCGATTCATTCAATTTGGGCGGTGAAATCTTCTCCACTCCCGGTGCCCTCAGGCTGCCCGCTACGAGCCCGGCAGTCGACGCCATTCCGTCCAATACAACCGGACTCGCGACCGACCAGCGGGGCTTTACTCGAGGGATCGACGTGCCCGGCGGCGTGGGCTCGAACACGTTCGATATCGGCGCCATCGAGCGCGACCCAAATTTGCAGGCGGAGAATTTGTTCGCCAGGACCATCTCCAACGGAGCCCTGTCTACGGTGAGCGGCATCGCGGGCTTTCAGCCGTCGTCGTCGCGCAAGGGAATCAAGTTCGTACCCGGGTCTTCGGGAGCCTCCAGCATCGTGTTTCATCTTCCCATGTACGATGGCGGCGGCGCGACGAATCTCATCTTGCACGTGCAGAGCGGCCCGGGTTGCGGTACGTACGAAATGTCCATTGGGAACATTCTATTGCCACCCACGAACTTCATCCCCATTGGAACGCAGAGCTTTTCGTCTTCCACGACCAAGGTCGTCACAATGCCTGCGATCTCCCTTGCGCCCTTCGACCAGGTCGGCTTCGGTGCAGACGAGGTCGTTGACATCAAGTTCAGACTGGTAAGCAAGCCGGCCAACTCCAACGGTCAATTGGTTCTCGACTTCATCACCTTGCAATAGGCCGAGCGCAGTACGCAGCGGCGGCCGAGCCGAGGGCCGCGACCACCAGGTTTCGATCGGTCCTGGACCTCCACGAATCCTCGGACCAGAGCGTGGTCCGGGCCCCCCTTCGGCCGCTGACGTTCGTCCCGCTTTCCCTTGCCTTTCGAGAGAACCCATGGGCGTCTCCGCCTCTCGTTCCGATGAGAACCCCGCCAGCGAAGGAGTTCCCCCCGCCGGCTCGCCCCCCACGAGCCACGAACGCGACAACACGACGACACACATCTTGATGGCGCTGTTCGCGGCCAGCGGCTGCGCGGCGCTCATGTACGAGATCGTCTGGTTTCACCTCCTGCGCCTCGTTATCGGTGCGTCCGCCCTGTCGCTGGGGATTCTCCTCGCTAGTTTCATGGGAGGGATGTTCCTCGGGAGCCTGCTCTTCTCGCGTGTCGTATCGCGAGACCGGAACGCCTTGCGGGTATATGGCGCCATCGAAATCGGAATTGGCGGCATGGGGCTCTTGATGCCGCTGCTCGTTCCGGGCGCTCGTGCCGCGTACTTGGAAGCGTTCGGGTACGGCATTCTCGGAATCGCACTTCGCGCGTGCATCGCAGGGGTGATGCTCCTGCCACCCACCGCATTGATGGGGGCTACCCTTCCCGCCATAGCGCGCAGGTATTCCGACGGACGGGGCGGGTTGACGAGCCTCGCGCTTCTTTATGGATCCAATACGGTCGGCGCGGTCGCCGGCTGCCTGCTCGCCGGCTTCTGGATCCTGCCCAACTCGGACGTGATCGTCGCCAGTGGCATCGCCGCGGCGCTCAACTTTGCCATCGGCGCGGTCGCGTTCTGGCTGGCTCGTGCGCCGGCCGTGTCGTCGGAGAATCCAGCGACGGTAGACGGAGCATCGCCGCCACCGCCGCTTCCGAGGCCCTACGCCGTCTATGGGGTCGCCGCGCTCTCCGGGATGACCGCGCTCGGCGCACAAGTCGCGTGGACTCGGCTCCTCGCGCTGCTCTTCGGAGGCACGACGTACACATTTGCAATCATCCTGGCGGTCTTCCTGGGCGGTCTGGGGATTGGAAGCGCGATCGCGGCCTGGGCGATCCGGCGCGGAGAGAGTGGAGCGC
>JALYHX010000210.1 GCA_030776305.1 Myxococcota bacterium | reverse complement strand
GGAATACAGCGGGGGGGGATGCAAGGCGTCTTGAAAATGGTCAACTAGCTAGGTCCGTGACTTGTCACACAGCGGTCCTTGACTGCGGGGGTGTGAACGGTCAAAGTCCCGAGCCTCGCGAGATTGCTGGCGGCGATTCATGAATGCCCATCCTTTCGTGCTCGGGGTCGATTTTGGAACGGATTCCGTCCGAGCCGTAGTGGTGGGTGCCTCGAAGGGCGAAGTCGCAGGCAGTTGCGTCGCCCCTTATCGCCGTTGGGCGGAGGGTTTGTATTGCGATCCGGTGGCCAACCGGTTTCGGCAGCACCCTCTCGACCACATCGAGTCCATGGAAGCGGCGATCGTCGGAGCCCTCCGCGATGCCGGAGACGGCGTTGCCACGAGGGTCGAGGGCATCGCCGCCGATACGACAGGATCCACCGCAGTCCTGGCGAACGGGGAGGGCACTGCGCTCTCGCTTTTGGGTGCCTTCCGAGACGATCCGGATGCCATGTTCATCCTCTGGAAGGACCACACGCCGGTAACCCAGGCAGAACGAATCAATTCCCTTGCACACAGTTGGAAGGTGGACTTTACGAAATACGAGGGCGGCGTCTATTCGTCAGAGTGGTTTTGGGCAAAAGTCCTTCGCGTCCTCGAAACGAATGCCGCCGTGGCTAATGCTGCCGTCACGGTGCTGGAACATTGCGACTGGATACCCGCAGTCCTCACTGGAACTCGGGATCTTGGCCAGATCAAGCGGAGCCGCTGCGCGGCGGGACACAAGGCGATGTGGCACCCAGAGTTTGGCGGTTATCCGTCGGACGAGTTTCTCGCCAAGCTCCATCCGCGGCTGCCCAAACTCAAGGCGTCCCTGGGCAGCGCTACCTGGACGTCGGATGTGCCCTTCGGCACCATTTCAGGCGAATGGGCGCACAAACTTGGGATTCCCCGCACAACGGTCGTTGCTGTGGGCGCTTTCGATGCGCACATGGGGGCCGTCGGCGGAGGCATCCAGCCATACCAGCTGGTGAAGGTGATGGGGACGAGCACCTGCGACATCTTGATGGTGCCGCGGACCGAGCCATCGGAGACACTGGTCGCGGGCATTTGCGGACAGGTCGACGGCTCCGTGCTTCCGGGAGCGATCGGGTACGAGGCGGGGCAGTCGGCATTCGGTGACGTTTACGCATGGTTCAAGAAACTGCTCTGCTGGCCCCTCGGCATCATGCCTGCCGAGCTCACCCCTGCGGATCCCGTTGCGAGGGAGCGGCTCGTCACAGCGTGGATGGATCGGATTATCCCTGAATTGGAGCGGGCCGCTCTCGCCATTCCGCCGGGCGAGCTTGCCGACAGCGCCGTCCTTGCCCTCGACTGGATGAACGGGCGGCGGACACCGGACGCCAACCAGCGCCTCAAGGGCGCCATCACCGGGATCCAGCTGGGAACCGACGCGCCGCGCCTCTACCGCGCCCTGGTCGATGCGACGGCCTTCGGCTCCCGCGCGATCGTCGAGCGCTTCCGGTCGTCGGGGATCCCGATTGAGAGCGCCATCGGTATCGGCGGGGTCGCGAAGAAGAGTCCCTTCGTCATGCAGACGGTGGCGAACGTGATCAATATGGACATCGCGGTCTCGGCCGCCGACCAAGCGGTGGCGCTCGGTGCGGCCATGTTCGCCGCCACCGCAGCCGGTCTTCATCGAAGTGCTGCGGAGGCGCAACGCGCCATGTCGGCCGGAATCGATCGAATCTACCGGCCCGATCCGGAGATGGCGAGAAGGTACGACGTAGTTTATAAAGAGTACCTCAAGTTGGGCTCGTTCGTAGAGCGGGAACTGACCCCCTGGTAACGAGGCATCGAGGCTCTAATGATTGATCTCAGCAGGCATGAACTTTGGTTTCTGACCGGTAGTCAGCACCTCTACGGTGACGAGACACTGAGGCGTGTCGCCGAAGACTCCGAAACGATCGTCGAGTCATTGAATCGATCGGGCAAACTTCCCGCCCGCGTCGTTCTGAAGCCTACGCTCACTGGTCCAGATGCGATTCTTAATGTCTGCCTGGAAGCCAACTCGTCCGCGGCCTGCTCGGGCGTCATCACTTGGATGCACACGTTCTCACCGGCCAAGATGTGGATCGCGGGGTTGACTCGCCTCCAGAAGCCGCTCGCCCACCTTCACACGCAGTTCAATCGGGAACTGCCCTGGGGCGAGATCGATATGGATTTCATGAACCTGAACCAGTCTGCCCACGGCGACCGGGAGTACGGGTTCATTGGAGCTCGCCTGCGAATTCCGAGAAAGATCGTGGTCGGCCATTGGCAGGACGACGACGTTCTCGCGAAGCTCGACGGCTGGTCCCGCGCGGCATGCGCGTTCGCCGACTCGCAGCGCATGAAGATCGTCCGTTTCGGCGGAATGAACATGCGGGAAGTCGCGGTGACTGGAGGCGACCGCGTCGAAGCCCAGATCAAGCTCGGCTGGTCGATCAACGGTTATGGGGTCGGAGATCTCGTGGGGCGGATCGCCGACGTGAGCGAGGCTCAAATCGACACTCTGGTGGCCCAGTACGAGCACTCTTACGCGGTCGTACCAGCCCTGCGCCCCGGTGGACCGCGCCATTCCGTGCTGCGCGACGCCGCGCGCCAGGAGATCGGCATGCGCGGCTTCCTCGACGAGGGCGGTTTTGCCGCGTTCACCACGACCTTCGAAGATCTGTACGGGCTCAAACAGCTGCCAGGGCTGGCTTGTCAGCGGCTGATGGCCGATGGTTACGGTTTCGGGGCGGAAGGCGACTGGAAAACGGCCGGCCTCGTGCGGGCGATGAAGGTGATGTCGGCCGGGCTGCGCGGCGGGGTGTCCTTCATGGAGGAGTACACGTATCACCTCGCGAAGGGGAAGGAGCGGGTGCTCGGCGCCCACATGCTCGAGGTCTGCCCGTCGATCGCGGCAGGCAAACCATCGCTCGAGATCCATCCTCTCGACATTGGCGGCAAAACCGATCCTTGTCGGCTCGTCTTCGATGCGTCACCGGGTCCCGCCGTCGGCGCCACCCTGGTGGACATGGGAGGGCGCATGCGGATGATCCTCAGCGAGGTCGACGTGGTCAAAGCCGAGCAGCCCCTGGCGAAGCTCCCCGTCGCTCGCGCCGTCTGGATCCCGCGGCCTGACTTCAAGACATCGTGCGAGGCGTGGATCTTGGCGGGAGGCGCACATCACACGAGTTTCAGCCAGGCATTGACCGCTGAACACCTCAGGGACTTCGCCGCGATGGCGGGCATCGAATTCATTCGGATCGGAACGGGAACGGAGATCCCGTCGCTGGAAAACGAGCTCCGCTGGAACGATGCAGCCTACAAGCTCCTCACCTGATCCTAGACGCCTCGGATGAAGACACCGTATCAGGAGCTCAAGGAAAGAGCCTGGGCCGCCAATATGGAGATCCCGGCGCGCGGGCTCGCCATTTGCACGTTCGGCAATGTGTCCGCCTTGGATCGCGAGAAGGGGGTCTTCGCGATCAAACCGAGCGGCGTCGATTACACGAAACTCACCGCCGCCGACCTCGTGGTCGTCGACCTCGATGGCAAGGTCGTGGAGGGGACGCTCCGCCCTTCATCGGACACGCGGACTCATGCCGTTCTCTATCGCGCGGCTGCTTTTGCGAACGTTGGGGGAATCGTTCATACGCACTCGACGTATGCGACCGGCTGGGCGCAGGCCGGCCTGGCGATTCCGGTCTACGGAACCACACATGCCGACCATCTGCCCGAGGACGTCCCGTGTACCCGCGTCATGAGCCCGGAGGCCGTCGAGCGGGATTACGAGGCCGAAACCGGGGAACAGATCCTCGAGTGTTTCAAAGGTCGCAGTCCGCTCCACACGCCGATGGTGCTCGTGGCCGGACATGGGGCATTCACCTGGGGATCCACTGCTGAGCAGGCGGTTTACAATGCGGTGATGCTCGAGCAGATCGCCCAGATGGCCTTCATCACTCGAGGAATTCATGCGTCCGCCGGGCGCCTCCCGGAGTACCTGATTCGCAAGCATTTCGAGCGAAAACACGGTCCACGCGCTACGTACGGCCAGCGTTGATACCGAGAAACGCGCCGGGCCTCGGGCTCCGCCCGGTGTTCCGACGAGCCGCAGGCTCAATTGCACGACACCGCCCCTACCGGTCTTGTGGTGCAGGTTCCGCCGCAGCAGAGGCGGTTGGTGCCGCAGGAGGCGCCGTCGGGCACAGGAACACCGGTATCCTTGCAGGCCCCGGTAGAGACTTGCGTGCAACCCATGTCGCAGGGGTTCCCCGGAGCGGTGACCTGGCACTGCGAGGTGGCGATGCAGCAACTTGGGCCGGCGCACCCCCCACTGCCGTCGTCGCAAGCGGCCTGGCCAGCCGGGCAGTGCCCGCACTTCGCTGGAACTCCAGCGCCGTCGCATGTATCGAGTGGCGTGCACGCGATGCCACAGCCTAGACAATTGGCGCTGTCTCTGATGAGGTCGGTGCAGATTCCGCCGCAAATTTCGAACGCCCGTGACGCAGGGCCGCACGCGGTCGTGTCCGGGGCGCCGGGGCAAACACAAACGTTGTTGGTGCACGTCGAAGTGCATACCCCGGGACCAGGGGAATCGGGTATAGGGCAGGATCCGCAGGTGCGCTGACGACTCATTCCGCAGTGGTCGATGAGGATTGCCGTACCGCACGCCAGGGACGCCCTGGCGCAGAGAGTCGCGTCGGGCTCGGAAGTGCACCCGCACCGATTCGCCGTTCCGCCTCCGCCGCAGGTATTCGGCGCGGCGCAGCCCGCGCCGCAGGCGCTACAATTGGTGTTGTTGCCGAGTGGCGTGCACGTTCCCCCGCAGCAGGCGCTGGATGCGCCGGTGCAGCTCCCGCAGTCGACCGTGCCGCCGCAGCCGTCGGGCGCCGGCCCGCAGTGGATGGTCGTCCCACAGGCCTGCGTGCTCGACTTCGGTACGCAGTTGCACTGGCCTGTGCCATCGCAATGCGACGCCCCTCCTGTCGTCGTCGTGCAGACGTGGGCGCAGCCTCCGCAGTTGTTGTCGTCGGTCTTGAGACTGACGCAGGCGCCGCTGCAGGTGTCGGGGGTCGCGCCGGAGCATGCGATGCTGCACGCGTTGCCGTTGCACACGGCGCTCCCTGTGCCTTTGCTCGGCCCAGAGCACGACTTGCACGCTCCGCCCGCGGCGCCCGTACCGCATTCGGTGATGCTTTGCGCTGTCGTCACGCACCCGTGGCTGCCGCAGCATCCCGCGGAGCACGTCGTGCTGTCGCACGCGACGCATGTGCCGTTGTGGCAAATCTGGCTCGTCCCGCAGGACTGGCCTTCGCGAACGTAGACGGCGTTCGTGCACTGCGGTCCCGCCGAGCACGACTGCACACCCACCGAGCACGTGGTGCCGTTCGGGCTGCACTGCGCGCCCGCCGAGCACGCCGCGCAGCCC
>JALYHX010000209.1 GCA_030776305.1 Myxococcota bacterium | reverse complement strand
GGCTGGGCAGTAGCGACGTGGCCGTACGCGGCGGCGGAGGAGACGGCCGGCTCGACGTACGGGTCGACCATGGTCACATTGTCTCGCCGGGGCAGATCGAGATCGAAGCGCATCGATTGACGCTGCTGGCCGAGCGCGGCTCGCTTGTGGCTGACGTCCAGGCTTCGGCGACAGTCTCACCCGACACGGGACAGGATCGCCTCGAAGCGCTCGTTGTCGGACGCGACATGCAGGCGTTGACTCGGGAGGCCCCGGGAGCCCCTCTCCGGGCGAGCCGCGCAGAGCTGCACATGCAATCGTCGCGGCTCGACCTCTCGGATCACCCATTCTCGGACGCGTCCTTGTCGGCGCGTATCCCGACCGTCGAGATCCCGGACGCGCGCCTGGCGAACGTGTGGCTTCCACAACGCGGGGCGCTGCATGTTGAATCGGGCATCGGCACGATGGGTGGTCGAGTCGACTTTTCGAACGGCGCGGCGCACGGGGGCGCATTGCTGGGGCTCGACCGCCTGCGCGTTCGCGCCGGCAAGACGGACGTCATGGGCGCGCTGCGAGTGCAGGCCGTGTTGCGCGCAGGGAATCTCTCCGACGGAACGTTCGATCTGGGCGGTAGCCGAATCGATCTCAAGGATGTCGAGGCGGGCGGCGGCGATCCGAACTGGTGGGCGAGCATCAACTTGCCGTCGAGCCTCGTCTCGATCACGCGAGGCGTCGCATGGCGATCGCACGTGGAGGTGACCGCGCGCGACACCGGTCCGCTCGTGAGGCTCGCCGTTGCCGAGGCGAGCGTGCCTTCGTGGGCAGGGGGTTTTCTGACTGCCCGTGACCTGCGCGCAGCGATGGACGTCCATGTTCGTCCAGGAGCGGTGGACGCTTCCAACCTCGTGCTTACGGCCGGCTCGCTGCGGCTCGATGGCGAGTGGACGAAGCGCGGCGCAAAGGACCATATCCTGCTGCTTGTCGATGCGCCGATCCTCACCGTCGGCGTCGAGAAGAACGACGACGACGTACACATTCAGCTGCTCGGCGCGCGCGACTGGTTCCGACAGCGCGCCCACGGGGCGGCCGCGTCGGGCGCATCGCGCTGAATGTGCTCCCAGCGAGCCGTGCGAAAGTCATTGCGGTCGAGCCGCGCGCTCACTGCGATGCGATCCATGCTCTCACACATCGGATCTGACTCGCGGAGAGAGCAGGCAGGAGAAAGGGCATGCGCCCACCGACGGGCGGCGCCGCCGACGTCAGCTTGACCATCAGATAGCTCTGATCGGGATTCTTCGGATCCGCCAGCAATTGGGTCGTTACTTCCGTCGATGGCTGATTGACCAGCCGCATCGAGACCCCGGGAGACACGAGGTCGGGGCTCTGAGCCTTGCCCGTTGCATCGTGACAAGTGCTGATGCCGCAGGACGGGGCGAAGATCGTCGTCGGCACGTCACTCGGATTGGGGCACGTGCCCGTTGCGGCGTCGGGCGGCATCGTGACCGGGCTGTCTTGGCCGGAGCTGGCCTCTTGCGGTGCGCCGGCCTCCAAGAATGCGCCTGGGTCGTCGAGAGAGCCCGGGCACGCAGCCAACCCCGCGGCCATCGACCCTGTCGAAACGACGAGCAGCCATGAATTCCAGATAGATCCCGTCGATCTCGCGCGCCGCATGTCCTTCTTTTCCGTCAGAATATGTAAGCGAGGCCGAGACGCGCGCCGAAGAATTCGTCCAGCGCTCCGCCTGCGACGTATGCATCTCCCGGTATGGGCTTGAACGAATAAAAGTACCGCTCGTAGTCCGCCACGAGACGCGCCTCCCATCCCTGGGTAATGGTGAGCGCCCCCCCAACTTCTGCGTCGATTGCGCCCACGCTGGTGCGGCGAAACCGCTGGGCGACGATTCCGCAGTCGAAAACGATACGGTATCCCGCCGCCGCGAGGACCGAGACCTTGCCGAACGGGAAACGTGCGTCGACGGCCGCCCGGTTCGCTTTGCAATCCACGGCCGGAATCTGTGCATCCAAGAGGCCCCGCGCCGAATCGAAGGCGACCGACTGCGACGCATATCCATCCGATATGCCCAAGATGAATCCATCATCGCCGAGAGGCCGCAAGCGAACACGAACGCCGACCAAATACGAAGTCTCGACCGTGTTCAGGGTCAACTTGTTCGACGTCGCGGAGGTCAAGAATAGGGATCGCGAATACTGGCCCATGACGCCGATGTCACGAATGAAACCCTTGAAGTCCGCAAATGGAAACACCTCGGCATTGGCCGTCACCAGCGCGGCAGGAAACACGCTGTACGAACGCAAGTTGTTGCTGAGGGCATCGTGGTAGTCGAAATGACGTCCGGCAGTTTCGCCGGCGACCTCGACGTCGAAGAGGTCGTGAGCCATGACTCCACGTGGGCGCGCCGATGCCGAATCCGCCTGATCCCCATGAACGGGTGGCTCAGACGTGGGCTGCGCAGGGAGTGTCTCCGTGCCGGACTGCGGCGGTTCTTCCGGCGGATGGTTACCATGGGGCTTTTCCGCAGGAGCGGCCTTGTCTTGTTGTCGCTCGCCCTTCGGCGCCTCAACCGCGCTCCGGACGAAAGCAGCGAGCTTTGCGGCATCGTCCTTGTTTCTCTTGGGCCCGAGCACCACCTCGGCATCTCGGTCGGCGCTTGCCCGCGATGCACTGACGTAAAGCAATGTCACGACGCGCTGGTGCTTTTCCTTGGCCATGCGCCCGACGAAGGCTGCGTCGAGACCCGCCGCGGCGGCCGCTTTCCTCACCAGCGCGACCGCCTTGCTACGAGCGTCGACGAGCATCGCCCCGAACGGTCCTTTTTGGCCCTGCTCCGAGAGGGCGGCGCGGAACGCCGCGTCCTCAGCGACCGTGGTCCCAACGGGAACCGCCACGAGGAGCGCGTTGCGCACGGCCTCCGCATCCGCTCCCTCGGCGTAAATCGCGATTGTGCTCCCATCGGCCAACGCGACGCGGGGCAGCGCGAGAACGGCCAGCGCGCTGATCATCCAAGTCGCGATGATCGGTCGAAGCGATATACGCACGGATCGGCTACGTAGGTGTTCTTCAATCATCGCGACGATTCATTTGGTGGACCGCCATCGCGTCGCGAGTTGGTCAGAACCAGCACCTCAAGCATACCGGGATCGCGGCCGAAGGGGGTGAGGGGAGTGCGCGACGGCAGGACGCCGTGAGTGAATGTTGCTCCAACCTCCCGAAATGGATCACGCTTCCCCCCTTTTTCCTGGGCACGGCCAAAGGCCGGGACCATGGCTACCTCGGCCATTTCCGTCGTCGCAGGATATTTTTCGATATGTGCATGCCACGTGAGCCATACTCCGACCTACCGCTTCTGCCTATGCGAGGAGTCCTTTGACTTGAGACCGTACGTGCCTCCCATGCCCAGCCCCACCCCGTCGCCGCTCCGACTGGTCACGAAGACAGAGCAGGCGGGACCGGACGACATCACGCTCGTTCGCGCCCTCGTCGCCGGCGAGGAATGGGCTGCGAGGACCGCGTGGAACCGGCATGCATCCATGGTGTACGGCCTCTTCGATCGAGCACTCGCCTCCCCCGTCGACAGCGAAGATCTCACTCAGGAGGTCTTTTTGCGCGTCTTCGCCGCAATTCGAACGCTCCGGGACCCGAATGCACTCCGCAGCTTCATCTATTCGTCGGCGATCCGAATGTTGCGATGGCACCTGCGCAGCAAGCGAATTCGACGGGTCCTCACGTTGTCGGATTCAGGCGTCGTTCCCGATCGCGCCCAAGCCGGAGTCGACAGCGAGGGACGCGAGCTCCTCGAGCGCTTTTATAGGCTCCTCGACACGATGAGCGCGAACGACCGCACGGCCTTCGTTTTGCGACATATTGAGGGACTGAGCCTGGGCGAGATTGTCGCCGCCACCGGAGCGTCGTTGGCGACCGTGAAGCGACGAGTACGCCGAGCTTCGCAGCAAGCAACCGTGCTCGCGAAGGCGGACCCAGATCTGGTGAATTATTTCGTTCGAGGTGGGGCTTCCGATGACTCTTAAACAGGCGAAAAAAAGTACATTCGAAATACCGGCTCCGGCGCTGGTGCAGCTTGTTCACGCCAAGCGCGGTCGGATGTCGTCGCAACAGCGCATCGAGGGAGCCCACATACTCGTCGGTCGCTTGAAGTGGGGACACCGCCGCAGATGGCGACCGTTTGCGCCGCTGCTTGCCGCGGGTCTCGTGGTCAGCATCGCGTGCGTCGCATTAGTTGCGGTCGAGCGCCGTGCGGGGACCGCGCTTTCGTACGCCATCGACGATGGCCACGTCGAGCGAGGAGGCTTCATCCAGGCCGATTCGGCAAGGCAGCCTCGGCTGCGGTTCTCGGATGGGAGTGAAGTGCTTTTGACCCCTGCGGCGAAGGCGTCGCTGACGTCCGTCGATAACCGTGGTGCCCGGCTGTCACTGAGTGAAGGCAGTGCGCGCGTCGATGTGGTGCACAAGCCTCAGGCGCGCTGGCTCTTCGATGCTGGCCCGTTTCAGATTGCGGTGACAGGAACATCGTTCACGGTCGGTTGGAAGTCCGCAGAGGAGCAACTCGACGTGCGGATGGAGAGGGGCACCGTGGAGGTGACCAGCCCGTTGTCCGAGGGCGCCATACGCCTGCGCTCGGGTCAGCACTTGATTGTCCGTGTGCGACAACGAGAGACGCGCATCGTCGACCTCGAGGACAGCGCCTCCACGACTTCTGAACCGGCAACGACAGCTGTTGGGAGCACAGAACCCGATCGCTCGCGCTCGACGGGCGTCCGCTCGGGCGAGGGACGAACGGGCGTCCACACGACCCCCATGCCCGCAGGGCGGGACTGGGCGGCCCAGCTGGCCAATGGCGACTTCGAATCCATCGTGCGGCAGGCCGAGCACATGGGGCTCGACGCTTGCCTCGCGGAGTCGACGAGTTCAGACCTCGCGTCCCTTTCGGACGCTGCACGCTATGGCCGGCACGACGACATCGCACGAAGAGCGTTGCTCGCTCAGCGACACCGATTTCCGCTCTCGGCGTCGGCTCGGGACGCTTGCTTTCTCCTCGGACGACTCGACGAGACGGGACAGAACCTGCGCGGGGCGATTGAGTGGTACGATCGGTATCTGACGGAGAACCCTTCGGGGACCTACTCGCCCGAGGCGCTGGGCCGAACGATGAATCTGGCGCAAAAGCTCTATGGTAACGAAAGAGCACGCGTTGTCGCGCGGCAGTATCTGAGTCGCTTTCCGCAGGGGATGTACGCGGCCAGCGCGCGCACGCTTAGTCAACTGCAGTGATCACGCGGCAGCTGCGTTGCCGATTCGTCGGCGCTCTCGCCGCTTTTTCGGTCATCGTCACGAGTGGCCTTGCGCACGCGGAATCTACCGTGGTCGTCCTTTTTCGGCCCGCGGCCGGCAATGGAAACGCCAGCGAGGTACTCAATCGAGCCCGTGGTGAATTGGTTGCCGACGGGTTCGGAGTCCTGCTCGTCGACGCGGTCCCTGAAGACGGTCGCGTGGCTTCCATCACCCGCAAGGGTCATGAGAGCGGCGCAGCGGTCGCGGCCGGCCTCTTCGTTGCAGACGACGCAAGCACGATTGAGCTATGCCTCGTCGACGAATTGTCGGGCCGGGTCCTCGTGCGACGCCTGGACGTACAGGCGAATTCCTCCGAGCATGCGCCGGAGGTCCTCGCTCGCCGCACGGTCGACCTCTTGCGCTCGAGCCTCCTCGATTTCCTGGTCCAGAGCCTGCGGTCGTCGGTACTCGAATCGCAAGCGTCTCGGAGACCGGCCCCTGTAGTTGACAGGAACGAGCAGAGCGTCGAGTCCCGCTGGGGAATCGAAGCCGGACTGGGCGTGCTGGGGAGCTTCCAAGGAGCCGGCGCGTCGATCGCACCTCTGGCGCGCCTGCGATTCGCCGTCAATCGCAACTTTCAGCTGAGGGCGACGGCTTCTTGGTTCGGCACCCAACCGCACGTGACGTCCTCGAATGGTACGGGCACCGCAACCATCGAACAGGGTGTCGCTGTAGTCGAATGCGTCGCCCGGTTTTGGCGCTCCCGTTGGTTTCGCCCCGAACTCTCAATGGGCGGGGGCACCTACTACGTCGCCACGAATGGGAACGGCGTCGCGCCCTACCCGAGCAAACAGAGCAGCGGATTTGCTGCTGCGATCGACGCGGGGCTGGGTGTTGGTACGCCGATCGGTGCGCATTTTGAACTCCTGCTGGAGCTCCACGCGATCGTCACGGCTCCAGGCATCGCGATTCGCTTTCTCGACGCCGATGCAGCCAGGATCGGGCGTCCCTCCCTCTTGAGCACGTTGAGCTTGGCCGGATGGATATGAGTGCTCGGCGTCGTTGGGTAGCCGCAGGAGTCCTTGGGCTGGTGTCGAATGTCACCAGCTGCGGGTGGATGCACCTGGATGCGATTGGTACTGCTGCGTCGAACGATGGCGAGGCGCAAGATGGCGCACCTCCGTACCTCGACGCGTCGCTGGACGCAGACGTGTCCGACGCGACGTATGAGGCCGAGGTGTCCTCCGATGCCGAGTTGGTCGCTGCATCGACCGACTCCGACGTGCCGGATGCGCTCGACGCTTCCGATTCCGCTCTGCCGCCCGATGGCGCGACGTCCAACGATCCCTGTATGGGCTCTCAGACCCCAGTTCGCCAATGGACATTCGATTCCAACGCCCAGGGCTGGTTGCTCTCCATGAACGCGGGCGTCCAGGGGAGTTTGACCTGGACCGGAACGATAGGGATGCCAGCACCCGGAGCACTCCAGATCGACGTCAACCCTGGTCGTGCGAGCCTCGGGGCATGGGCTCGATACGTCGCGATGCCAGTAGGGGATCTGAGCGGACGCACGATATCCGCGTGGTTATGGCTCGAATCGGGTCCAACGCCGCGGGTAAAACTCTATGTCCAAACGGGAACGCAATACACCTGGGCGGACAACGGCACCATCTCGCTGGCGCTACGCGCGTGGACGTGTGTATCGGTGGCTGTTTCCGCGCCGTCGTACACGAACGGGCCGAACTACGACCCTACGAACGTGGTTCGCCTCGGGTTCGAACTGTTGAGTAACTCCGCCTCTCCATTTCGGATTTATGTCGACACCGTTCGCTATTGATAAGTTCTCTGGAGGTTCCCTCGCGGGAACCCTCGCTGGAAGAGGACAATTCGATGCCACGCCTGCTTCCAAGCAGGGGACAATTTTACGCCCCCTTGGTTTCCTGCACCGGGGTGAGCCGATCACGCGAGAACGCGCTTCTGCGAGAATGACAATGGACTGCGTTTCCCTTGCGACCTCAGTTCGCCGTCCGGAAAGGTGAGTCTGACGTGCCGCGTATCCACATGCTCCCTCTGCTGGGAGGGGCCCTTTTGGGCCTGGCAGCGTGTTCAAGCCCACCAGACTCGAACGGCGGCTTTGGAGTGGACGCGGAGCTCGGTCCGTCTCCAGAGGCAAGTACTGTAAGCTCGATTCCGGGGTCAAACGTCGATGCTCGAGCCGAAGCCTCGTCTGCATCAAGTTACGACTCGGGCTACCACGCCCCCGATTCGTACTCCTCCTCGAGCTCAGGCTCGTCATCGGGACCGAGCCCGGACGCATCGGGGTCGAGCTCCGGCGCGTCAGCTCATGACTCCGGCTCCTCATCGGGTACGAACACATTCGTCGGTGATGGAGGCACTTGCGGCGTGCCGCCAGTCAACCCAAAGGCAACTCAACAGGCGAAAAACTTGCTCTGTTACTTGCAGACTCAATACGGCAACCACGTCTTGTCAGGGCAGCAGGAGACAAGCTGGGCGGGCAACCCCGAGACGGACGTGAACTACATTTATGCGAGCACGAATAAATACCCTGTAGTTCTCGGCGGGGACTACCTCTATTCGAATGGGACAACGACCCGCGCCCAAGCGTGGTGGAACGCCGGTGGCATTCCGATGATCTGCTATCATATGGGCGCTCCGCCCCTGTCAGACAGCTACGCGAATGCGATGTCTGCCGCAGGTGGCGGGATCAATGCTGTGTTGACGCCTGGCACCGCATCGTACGCGTCGTTCATCCAAAAACTGGACTACGCCGCCGGGGAATTACAAAAATTGCAAGCGGCGAATGTGGCCGTCCTCTGGCGACCTTTCCACGAAGCCGGAGGTACGTGGTTCTGGTGGAGCAAGGAAGGGGGCGCCCAGTATGTTCGCTTGTGGACATTCATGTACAATTACTTCACGAATACCAAGGGTCTCAACAACCTCATCTGGCTTCACCCGTACAACGGGTCGCCACAATCCGCCTTTTATCCAGGAAAGGCCATCGTAGATGTCGCGGGTGCAGATACGTAT
>JALYHX010000208.1 GCA_030776305.1 Myxococcota bacterium | reverse complement strand
CCCACGGCCTTCGAGCAGCAGCCGACCGAGTGGTCGGGATTTCGCGCGCCGGTCAGCGCCGTCGCCGTCGATGAGAACTGCATCACGTTGACCGTACGGCCGTCTTCTCCCGGCAATGCCGCACACGTCGAGTTCGAGCCGCCGGGATTCGTCGACGCCGAAGGGACCGTGAGGACGGCCGAAGACGGCGGCGCCGACACCGTGGAGCTCGCGCTATCTGCCAGCGGTTTGCGGATGGCGGCGAAAGTGAGCGGCGCCGTCGCCGCGGGCTCGCGGCTCGTTCGGTATACGCGTCGCGCCGAGGACCCGAGCCTCTTGGCAGGCTATGCGCTCAAGGCGTTGCTCGAGAGAGCGGGCGTCAAGGTATCGGGTGACGTGAAGCTTGGCACCGCCCGAGGTCATGTTCTGGCGAGACATCTGTCAGAGCCGCTGTCGTTGCTCCTCTATTCGCTCGGAAAGCAGAGCGACAATTTCTACGCGGAAATGATTTTCAAGGGACTCGCGGGGGAGGGGAAGGGTCGACCCGCGAAGAGCGGTGATGCCGCAGAGATCGTGACGCGGTGGATCGAGCGAATCGGCGCGAGCGACCCGGGAATCGTCATCAAGAATGGATCCGGACTTTTCGACGCGAATCGCGTCACTGCATGGAGCACCGTCGAACTTCTCCGCTGGGCGTGGCGTGATCCGACCGCGGGACCCGAGTTCGTCGCGCAACTTGCGGTTGGCGGGGCCGACGGGACGTTGCACAAGCGCTTCCGCAACGAGCTCACGAGACGTCGCGTTCGCGCCAAGACAGGGACGCTCGACGATGCCATTGCCCTGAGCGGCTATGTTCTGCAGGGCGCGGGCAAAGGCCCGATCGCCTTCTCGATGCTCTTCAATCACGTCACCGGCAAACAAGATGCAGCGCGACATGCGGCGGATCGACTGGTCGAGCTCATCGCCAAGCAGACGCAGTAGGGCGCCGCCTCAGTCTCGCATGTGCTTGCGAATCTTGCCGAGCGCCTGTTCCTGGAGCTGCCGGATACGTTCGCGCGACAGATTGTACTTGTCGCCGATTTCTTTGAGCGTCAGCTCGTCCTCGTCGTCGAGACCGAACCGCCACCGGATGATGCGGGACTCGATCGGCGAGAGCGTGGTCAAGAGGCGTCGCACCTCCGCGTTCCACTTCTGGCTTGCGAGCGAATCGTAGGGCGAAAGCGCGCCCTCGTCCTGCAAGAAATCGATGAACTTGCGCCCGTCTTCGTCTCCCACGGGGCGGTCGAGCGAGAACGGTGTCTCCGCCCATGAGCCCTTTACCTTGTCGAGCTTGTCCTCGGGAATGCCCGTCTCGCGCTCGAGCTCTCCGAGGGTCGGGTCTCGTCCCGTGCGAGCCAAGACCGCCTGCGTCGCACGCTGGATCCGGTTGTGCGTGTCCAGCATGTGGACGGGGATTCGCACCGCGCGTCCCTTGTCGGCGAGCGCGCGGCTGATCGCGTGCCTGATCCACCACGAAGCGTACGTCGAGAACCGGTAACCGCGCGTGTGGTCGAAGCGCTCGACGGCCTTCATCAGGCCGATGTTTCCTTCCTGGATGAGATCGATGAGCGGGAGCCGCCCCCGGTTGTACCGGCGGGCGATGGAGACGACGAGGCGCAGATTCGCCTTCACGAACTTGTTCTTCACGACGCGCGCGTGACTCGCCGCAGCCGAGATTCGACCAATGAATTTCTTGTAGTTCAGCGTCGCAGGGATGTGCGCGTTCAACGGGGACGGCGCCGCGCCCTCCTCCTGTTGCAGGACCAAGTCCTGGTCCTCTTCGCCGGGTTGCTCGCCCAGCTTTCGCACGACCTCTTCGGCATGTGCGATCCAGAGGCGATCACTATCCGCGAGGCGGATCGCTTTGGCCAGCGACACACACAAGTTCCGGTATTTCTTGTCCTGTTCGCGGCTCAGCTTGTCGTTCTTCTTGAACGTCTTGAGAAGCTTTCGTATCTCGACGATCTGCGGGAGGTCGAGCTTCTCGTCCTCGTCCGTCGGCAGGTCCTTCTCCAACGAGTCGACCGCGTGGTCCGCAGCCGGGCAATACGACAAGATCGCAACCCAGTGATCCACCTCCGCGCGCTCGACTAGGATTGCCGTCCGCAGCTCCTCGTCGGGCCCCATTACGGCATGGGTGGCCATTTCGCGGAAGTAGCGAGCAAGCATCGAGTCGCCCCCTCCTTCCTCGATTTCCTTGTCGCTGGGTCCCTTTCGTGGTGCAGCGAGCGAATTCACCGTGCTGCGCGCGCTGGCGTGGGTGGGCTGCACGTCCAAGTCGAACTCTTCGATCATGTCCATCGGCGAATCGGTACCCGCCGCGCCGAGGTGGGCAACCCCGCCCTCGAAGTCGTCGTCGACCTGAGGGTCATCCGGCCGGGACGCGTCGTGCGTCGCGCTGGACGTGGCACCGCGCTTGGCCGCGACCGCCTGGAGGCGCGCATCGCTGCGCGAGGGTCGCGTCGCGCCGACTGCCGCTGAGCTACTTTTGCTCTTGCTCATGACCGGTGCTCCCTTGCTCGCTGGCGGTTGTTTGGTTTGGAGAGGAACGTCTTTCTCGTTTTCGGAGGCAGTTCGCAGTCCCGAGCGGGTCTGCTCCCCGGTTGGCGCCGTCGCGACAGGAGGGGGAACCCCGCGTCGACGGCGGTCATGCGACAAATAAGCACGTTCCATTCCTTTTGCTTCGTCGATGGACTTGACGGCGGATGCCGCAGTCCCCGGCGCCGACTTGGCGGTCGGGACCAGCGGTATGCGGTTTCTACGCCTCAACGACCGGGGTTTTGATTTGGTCATGGATCGAATCGCCTGGCCCCTGGAGGATGGTCGACTTCGCTGGCAGCCGTCACGGCTGACGAGTCGGGGGAACGAGCCCACCGGCCTACAAACATGAGATGATGCGCCCGGCGTCGCCATTCGCGGCGATTGCGCACGTGAACCTATGCCAGCAAACCTGAACCGACGCGGACGAAGGGCCATCTTCCCGTATTACGTCACAGTCGTTCAAAGAATTCTATCCAGACCCCAACGCCTTCTATTTCTTTTGGCTTCGGCGATGCATGCCCTCGGCCACGCGCTCGTTGCGCTCGTCGCGGGGGCGATTGCGGTAGCGCTGGCACAACGCTGGGGGGTCCACGCCTCAAACACGTTCCCTAGCTTGCCTGGCTTGCCTGCTCTGCGTGGCTTGCGCGTCGCGGGGTTGAAAAGCGGAGACACCGTCGCCGACGAAGCTCTCTATTGGTCACTCGTCGGTCTCGCCGTCGTCTCGCTCAAGTGTGCGACCGGGGTCTACGCCACGTACGTTCAGGGGCGCGTGGCGGGTCACGTAGGCGCCGCGCTCAGGCTTGAGCTTCTCGACAGGTTGCTTGCCGTTCACCGGTTGCGCCGACCGCGACACGAAGATCAGGCAACAGCCGACACGTCGACGATCACTCAGGGCGCGTTTGCGCTCACCGATCGCGTGCACGAGGTGGAGCTGGGACTCCAGCATGGATTGCTTGGCGGGGCGCGGGCCGCTGCCCAGCTCGTGCCGCTCGCGGCCGTGCTGTTGGTGCTGTCGCCAAGAATTGCTGCAGTCGCGGCGCTGGTGCTGACCGCATTCGGCGCGCTCCTCGGACGTCTGCGTTCGGGTTATCAACGAGCGGCCGCAGCTGCGGGACGCAACTGAGCAAGGTTACTCGAGGCGGCGGACGAGTCGGTTCGCCATGCCGAACTTTGGGTCAGTTACGGCGCAGAGGCCAAGGTGCGCGCCGGACTCGGGCGGCTCGGAGACGAGATTGCGCAGAGGGGCGCATGGCTCGATGCACGCGCGGCGGGACTCAGCGGTGCCAATGAAGTGATGGGCGCAGGAGCGCTTGCGGTGGCCGTCGGAGCATCTCGCGGCGCCTGGCTCGGGCCAGCGGTGGATGGTGGGACAACGCTTGCGTTTGCCGTGGCGTTCTTTCTTGCATATCGACCCCTGCGCGAGCTTGCGGACGCGCGTCTCGTGTTCGCCCGCGCGCAAGGGGCGTATGCCGAGCTCGGACAAGTCCTTCATGACGTGGAGGGCCAGATCGGCGGCGAGTGTCCGGCGCCTCGCGAATTCGATCGCGCCATCAACGCTTCGGTGTTGCCCCCGGTGTCACCTCCCGTGTCGTCTCGCGTGTGGCCAGCGGGCGCGCTCGAGCTCCGCGAATTGCTGCTGGTGCGAGGCGCAAGTGCGCCGCTTTCGCTGCGCATAGATCCCGGGCTCGTCGTGGTGATCACCGGTCCAACGGGGGCTGGCAAAACGACGCTCCTTCGAACCCTTCTCGGCTTCGAGCGCGTCGCAGGCGGGCAGGTTCTCTTCGCGGGCGCTTCTATTGGGGACGCACCCGCCGGACCGTCGTCCCGTCCGTTTGCGTGGGTCCCGCAAGACGCACCGCTTCTGGCGGACACGCTGGAAGCGAACATCGCCCTTGGTGTGCAAGGCCCCGGAGCGCACCACGCGCTCGATCCGATTGGCGCGCAGCATCTGATCCGATCGCTCGAGGATGCTCGCCTGGGGCCTGGTGGGCGGCCGGTGTCGGGTGGCGAGCGACAGTGGATTGCGCTCGCCCGCGCCATCGCCACGTGCCAACCGGTGCTTTTGCTCGACGAGCCTACGAGCGGCCTCGATGCGGATGCTCAGCGACGGGTCCTCGACGCGGTGGCGTCGTTGCGCGGAAAGCGAACGGTTCTTTTGGTCACGCATCGGCCGGAGCCGATCGGCGTGGCCGACATCGTCGTGCGTCTGAATGCCAGCGACGCAATGTCGAACGCCGCATGAAGACGGACGCGCCCTCGGCGCGTCGTCTCCGTCACGGTGAACGCTCCAGTGCACGGGGCGGGGTTCGCTATGGAAGGAGAAGCGGGAGGACGGGCCCGGGTTCGACGCGCGCCTCGCGCGTATGAAACACGTCCCCATCCAGGACATAGGCGCCGGACGTCGCGTCGAAGTGAACAGTCAGCGATCGTGCAAGAGCGTCGATCCGCGGGTCGCCGCGTAGCGGCAGGCCCGCGAGGACGCGTGGCGCCTGAGCGGCTAGCGCGCGTGGGGGTGCGCCGCTTGCGACGACGTGGAAGCGATCGAGCGCTTCGCCGCCTCGGTAGGTCGCCAGAAGGTGCAACCCGACGTCGCGCACGACGCTCGCCAAGATCAGGCGCCACTCGCGGCCAGGGTGCGGCACACCGTCGATCGATGCCGTGCATCGGGTGGGCTGTAGGATGCGCCTCGCGAACGCGGTACCAACGAAGGATCCCGCGAAGACGCGTCCAGCAATCACCGCTGCGTTGGTCAGTCCGCTTCGCGAAGACGCGTAATAAACATCGAAGAAGCGAGCGACCAGTCCCGCGCCGAAGATGAAACCGACGCGATCCCCGCCAGTCTCATCGGACACGCGCAGCGTCGCCTTCCGCTCGATATGGGTTGCGCCCGAGCACACGCCAACGACGAGGCGTGTCGCCCACGCTCCCGAGTTCCCGTGAATTCCGAAGTTGCGCGAAACGGTGCACACGGTGCCACACGGCGCGAGCGCCACCGGAGGAAGCGCCATCCCGAACGTCGCCGAGAGCGCGCTCACCCCGGCCATGTGCGACCCGTCGCCACCGGCGAGGACCACGGCATCGGTGCCCCTCCCGGCGATCTCGCGGACGACACGGTCGAGATCATGCAGCGTGCGCGTCTCGTGGACACGGGCCGACCCGCGGGAGGCCGCTGCCAAGAGATTGCGATAAAGCCGGCCGTCGTTGGCGAGTCGGCGCGCGTTCCGATTGAGAATGATATCGACGCCCATCAGTTGCCATGCGCCATGACGCCAAAGAAGAGTGGCTTTGCTACCATCTTGCCGCCTTGGCGTCGTGGCGATCCAACAGCGTCGTGTGGGTCGCGCTTTGCGTGGCGGCCTGCAAAGCGTCACCGGCAATCCGTGCGGCCGAACGCGGAGACCGCTTGGCGCTTCGCGATGCGATCTCCGATCGCGAGCGGACCGGTGGCCTGTCCAATGCCGCCGCCGCCGACCTGGCCCGAGCCGTTGCCGAACGCGAGCTGCGATCCTCTACGGGGGTCGATGCGGTCGACCGCATCCGCGATGCCCGTCCATGTGCGCGCGAGCTGGACGCGGCTCTTGCGGTCCGGATGCACGTCCACGACTCTGCCGGCGCGGAGGCAGCGCTCGCGCGCATCGACGGCGGCGGACTCGACGTCGCCGACTTGCGGGCATTCGCCGGTGATCCCGATCCCGACTGGCGCGCCGTCTCCGCGCGCTCTCTGTCGCGGCGCGAGGACCACGATGCGCGACTGCGCGCTCTGGTCGACCCAGAACCGCATGTGCGCCGAGAGGCCGCGCGCGCTGCGCGTGAAGCACGCGATTTCGCGGACCTGCCCGCGCTCGCCGAGGCCGCGCGTCTTGACCCCGAGCCCATGGTTCGTACCGAGGCCGTGCGCGCCATCGGTGCGCTGCCCGCGCAGGCGAATGGTCGGGACGTCGTCGACCTTCTGAGAGACCTCTGGACGTCAGGCGATGACGGGTTACGCGAAGACATCGCGTTGGCCTGGTCGGGGGGATCGCTCTGGCGCGTGGGGGCGCGCGACGCGCTGTGGTACGCCGTCGGCGCCGGTCATGGGCCGGCAATCGTCGAGGCCGCGGCCGCAGTACTGCGCCGCCGCGATGCCGACCCCGAGGTGACCGGGGCCTCCGTTGGCGCGCTCATACGCGCGATCGAAGCGGGCCCGCTGCCGACCCGCCTGCTGGCGCTCGGTCAGTCACCGCTCGACCGCGCCGAGCTCTTGGCCGTCGTGCGTAAGGCGGCGGACAGCGAGGACGTGAATGTGCGGGTCGGTGCCCTTGCGCGGCTGGTAGAGAGCAAGGAAACGCGGGTCATCGG
>JALYHX010000207.1 GCA_030776305.1 Myxococcota bacterium | reverse complement strand
CCCGGGTGCGGCACCGCGCCATGCGCGCACTCGTGGCCGGCGCTCTTCTGTCGGCTGCAACGGCGGCGATCGATTCCGCGGTTCCGGACGCTGCCTTCATTTGGCAATGGTTTCGCGAAGGCACCTTCAACGAGTTCGGCTTGCCGCGCCCAAGCGGCGTCTTCGCATACCCAACGATCGGAGCGATGTATGAGGAGGCTTCGGTCCCCCTTCTCATCGTCGTCCCGTTCCTCGGGGCGCACGCGATCCACCGCCGAGGGGCCCGTCGGGCCGCTATCTGCGTCGTCGCATCGAGCGTGCTGATCGTCGGAGCCATCCTGGTGAGCGCGACCCGATCGGGACTCGCGGGAGCGGCCATCGCCGCTCTGGCGATGCTCTGGCTGGCCCGGTCGGGGGGGCAATGGGTACGCCGCGCGTCAGCGGGCGTTCTGGCCGTCGTGGTTCTTCAGTGGATCTTTGCGGTGACGTCCGGGGCCGGGGGGTTGCTCTCGCAGCGCCTGCGATGGTGGCATGACGAGGTCTGGTTCCGCGCGGACTACATCGTCGACACGTCACCGCGCGCGATGCATGCCGGCGACGTGCTCACCGTGCCGGTCACGGTCCGCAATACCGGCAATGTGACCTGGCCACACGCCACCGGCCGCCCGACCCGACTCGCGTACCACTGGGAGCCGCTAGGACGCAACGGCACCCAGGCTGACTACGAAGGCCAGCGGTCGGAATTGCCGTACGACGTTCCGCCCGGGGGCGTACTCGAGGTTGTCGCAACGGTACGTGCCCCGCTCGTGGAAGGACCCTATCGTCTGCAATGGGACCTCCTGCAGGAGTTCGTCACCTGGTTCAGTGAGCGAGGAAACCCGATGGTGGAACAGCAAGTGGATGTGGGGCCCCCGCGCGAGGGCATCGAGCTCCCGGTATGGACGACCCCCGTGCCCCGCGTCATGAGTGCGCCGCCCGCACCTCCCCGCCCGACACTGTGGCGGGCCGCCCTTGTCCTCTGGCACCAACGGCCGCTTCTCGGCGTGGGTCCCGACAATTTCCGGCGCCGATACCAGGCAATCCTCTCACCCGCGCCGAGTGGCCAGCCCTACACGGACACGAGACTTCATGCCAACAGTCTCTACTTCGAGACACTCGCCGACCTGGGCCTCGCGGGCATCGCAGTGCTCGCATGGATCGCGCTTGCGCTGTCGCGCCAGATCCGCCGGCAGGTGAGCGCGGGCGATCTAGCGGGACTCGGGTGCAGCGTGGCCGCGGGGACGTTTTTCGTCCACGGGGGGCTCGACTATTTCTTCGAGTTCACGCCGCTGTTCGGTCTGTTCTGGGTGCTCCTAGGACTTTCGGCGGCGTCTGCGCCGCGCCCTTCCGCTTCCTGAGCGCGGCCCAGCACGACGCCGTGAGCGCAACCTCGGCGAGCACGGTGGCCCAAGCGGCGCCGGGCCCTCCCAGTCGTGGGATGAACAAGACGTCGAGAGCGACGGTCAGCGCAAGCATCATCGAAGCGAGCCACAAGGTGGCCCGACCCATGTCGCGAGCGACCAGGAAATGGGTCCACCCATAGTTGACGAAGAGGAGCGGAAGCCCGAGGGCCAGCACGCGGAGCGAGTCTCTGGCGCGTCCGTAGCCAGGACCGAAGACTCCAACGACGAGGATGTCTCTGCCGAACAGGCACGCCGCTCCCGCGAGAACCCCGAGCCCGAGAAGCAAGGCGGTCACGCGGCGCTCGAGCCATCGCTGCGACGATGCATCCCGGTACACGCGCGCCAACCGAGGAAACGTCACCGCCAGGAGCACGGCCGGTACGATCATCGCCCCCTCGAAGAACTTGTACGCAGCGCCGTAGGCCCCGAGCTCCGCCTCCCCGGCAATCGCTCGCACGAACAGGGTGTCGATCTTGAAGTAAAGGAGGGACACCAGCCCCGCAAACCATAGCGGCAGTGACTCGCGCAGCGCGCTTCTGGCGAGCGACAAGGCGATGGGGCCAGCGAGCGCACCGGCGCGCCGCCCGCGAAACAGAATCGAAGCCCCGTAGACAAGGGCACCAATGCTCGCCGCGGCGAGACCCGCGCAAAGCGAGGCAAGGGACCGCCCGAACGAGAGGGCCACCGTGCCGATGACCATCGTGAGGACGGCGCGCGACGCGTTCATTCGCGCCTCGTCCGCAAAGCGCTCCGAGCCGCGCAAGATCGCCCCGAGGTGGTCGGCGAAGGCGTTCGCGAGCGACGAGACCCCGAGGAGAACCATGGCCATGCGCGACTCTCCCGTGACCGCAAACGCCGCCACGGCAGCGATTGCCAGAGCGTAGGGGAGCGATGCCAGGCTTCGCACCGTGAGCCCGACCCGCACGACGGACGCGCCGTCCGTCGGCTCCCGCGCCAGCGCGCGCGTGGTCCAGATGCCGAGGCCCAGGTCGGTTCCGAGGGCCAGGAGGCTCGTGACAGTCGACGCGAAGACGAACCGTCCAAACGCCACGTCGCCGAGAACGCGGGCCGATGCAACGATCACGGCCAGGCGGCATCCCCGCTCCAGACCGAGGGAAAGGCCCTTCAGCGACAGATCGCGCAGTGTCGCGCCGAGCGCTCGACCTCGCCCCATCGGGGGCCGGCTCAGCCCCGAAGCTCGCGGATCGTGTCGCGGACCACGGTAAACAAGGTGCGCACGAGAATCCGGCCATCGAACGCCAGGCTCCATTCGCGCAGATACTCGAGGTCGAACCGCAGCCGCTCGGCGATGGAGACATCGCCGCGAAGACCGTTCACTTGGGCCCAGCCCGTGATGCCCGGACGAACCTGATGGCGCGTGCGGAAATGCGGAAGTTGCTCCTCGTACCGCTGGACACGCTCGGGCACCTCCGGGCGTGGACCGATCAGGCTCATGTCGCCCATCAGGACGTTCAAGAGCTGCGGAAGCTCGTCGAGACCCGTCGGTCGGAGCCAGCGCCCCGTGCGCGTCACCCTCCCCTGCCGGTCCATCGTCCGTAGCTTGATCATCGCAAATGGACGCTGATCGCGACCCGTGCGGCGCTGAAAGAAGAGCGGCGACCCTGGCGATTGGAGGGGGATGACCGCGACCATCGCCGCCAGGAAGGGCGCGGAGACAGCGAGCGCGGATGCACCGACCGTGATGTCCAACAGTCGCTTCACGGTCATCTCCGCGCTCCGTCCGGCGCTCGAATGGCGCGGCGGAAAGGGCGGCGCGGTGGAGGGCGCGACTCCATGTCCATCCGGGCCGGCGTGCACGGCGCTGTTCTGCCCGCGTGGTGGGCGCGAATCGTGCCGGGCCTTGCGGGCACTCTCGACCACCTCGGCGAACCGTTGCTCGAAGCCCGCCCGGTCGAACCCCCTCGCGAACCGCTGCAGGACTGCCGGTTCGAAACCATAGAAGCCACGCTCGAACCGATCAATCGCGGCGCGCACAGCCCCCACTGTGGGCTCATCGATGAGCAAGCCGGTCTCCCCGTCGCGGACGATGTCGAGGGCGCCCCCCTCGGCGCAAGCGATAACCGGCTTGCCCGCGGCAAGCGCTTCGACCATCACCATTCCGAAGTCGTCGACCCCTGTATGGAGAAGCGCACGACACCCGGCGTACAAGGCCGCGAGCTCCGTCTCGCTGACCCGCGTCATCAGCGTGACGTTTGGCCCCAGCAGCGGCTCGAGCCGGGCTCGCTCAGGCCCCTCTCCGACGACGACGAGGCGCTCCCGTCGACCCTGAAACGCGCGCAGGGCGAGGTCGACGCGCTTGTTGGGAACCAGCGCTGAGACCAGGAGATACGGCGCCGATGGTTGGACCATGGTCATTGCGGCGACGCGTTCGAAGCGGCTCGTCTCGATGGGCGGCGCGATGACGTGCGCGTCGCGCTGGTAATACAGGCGGATTCGCTCACGCGTGTATGTGCTGTTGGCGATGAGCGCATGAGGTCGAGTGGCCGCCCTCGCCTCCCATCGCCGAAGGTAGTGTGCAACGCCGCGAAAGGCCGCGCGCCCGACCGAACCGCCGGGAACGCTCGCCTCGTACGTGTGCTGGGCCTCATGGACATACCGCAGGGTCGAATGGATGTACGCCACGTGGAGCGCGGCCGGCGGCGCGATGGCGCCGAGCGCAACGCAGTGGCTGCTCGACACGACGAGGTTGTAGTCGTGCAACTTGAACGACTCGACCGCGAGCGGGAAAAGCGGCAAAAAGGCCCGGAACCGCCCGGCCATGAAAGGCGCCTTCGCCAGAGAGTGAATCGAGGACGTCGTCGCGCGTCGCTCGGCAAGCGCCGGAGAAAGGCTCGCGGGATCCCACGTGAGCGTGAACAGATCGGCCTGCGGGAAGACGCCGCAGAGCGCCTCGACGACGCGTTCACCGCCTCTCATCGATGTCAGCCAATCGTGGACGATCGCAACGCGTCCCTGCATTCGTGCGGCGGAGCGTACCAACTACGAATCGATTGCGCTGCCTGGTTGTGTGTCGAGAGCGCCATCGCGTAACAAAATGTCTTGCTCGCGGGGCAAGGCTTGTCGCTTGTGACGGCAATGGCTGTTTGTGATCGGTCCTCGGATCCGCTTGCATTGCAAAGGTCGACTGACAGAGCACCGCAACACACCGGCGCTCCGTGCCGGCCCCCCCGGTGGTAAAGTCCGGACCCGGATGGATGTGCTGCTGGCCCATGGTTATTTTCTGGCCGAAGACGCGATCGAGCAGCGCGTGATGAAGCCTTACCCGACGCTCGGGTTGCTTTACATCTCGGCCTATTTGAACTCGCGCGGACACGCCGTGAGCGTCTTCGACGCCACGTTTCGGACGCTGCAGGACTTCGAAGATCAACTTCGTGCGCAGCGGCCACCGGCGGTCGGGCTGTACACGAACCTGATGACGAAATTCAACGTCCTCAAGATGATCGCGGCGTGTCGCGCCGTCGGATGACGTATTCACCATCCACCGAAAGTGGTTCTTCGAATACGCCGCACTCCTGAAGCAACGCGGGATCAAGATCCCGTTCGAATGCATTTCGCGATCCGACTGCCGACCGAAGAGCGGATCGAGACGCTTTTCCAAATCGGCTGCTACCGGCTGTGGCTGGGCTCCGAGTCGGGCAGCCAACGCGTACTGGATGCGATGCGCAGGGGCGTGAAGGTCGAGGACGTCCAGGCCAAGAGCCATCTCTTGAGGCAACACGGCATCCAGGTGGGAATGTTAATCACGCTCGGATACGAGGGGGAAACGCATCGGACATCGACGCGACGACGCGGCACCTCAAGATTTCCGATCCGACTCGCCCGATCCATGGCGAATGCGGTCGTCGGCCGGGCTGGCATGCTCGCGACCGCGCACGAGCGCGAGCCTGGGACGGGAGCCTCTTAACGGAAAGACGACTCGACGCACGCACGCAGGGATTACAAATGCGGCGCAGTGATCGCAATCCTCGGCCGTGATCGTCAATCGAAAACGCGAACCTGACAGAGCGCCGAAGCGCCGAAACCCCGGCCGCAGTCGGACGCGTAAACGATGGTCGTTGAATCGGCTTTCCACGCAGGCATCGTGGAGTTGCAGTCCGCGTGGGTTAGCGCATGCTGTGTTCCGTCTCCGAGATCCAGCACCCACAATTGCCATACCCCATGTTCCAGACGTCCATACGCGAGCCAGCGCCCGTCCGGTGATACAGAGGGAAATCGCGCTGATGCGCCCGAAGTGGTGAGTTCTGCTGCTCCGCCGCGCGTGGGATTGCTGACGAAGAGGCCGAAACCCTGATCGCAGCGGGCAGCGAGAACGATTCGACCGTCCGGAAAGAATGCGAAGTCCACGACATCGTAGGCGGCATCGAGAAGCTGGCGTTCGACGTGAGATCGCGCCGCGGTCACCGTGGGGACCAGGCGATCGCTTATCCAGAGGCTTGCCCGACCGCGCGTCTCCCGCAAGAAACCGAGCCATCGTCCGTCCGCAGAGACTGCGGGTTCTTCGGCGTCCTCGATCTCGATGGGTAGGTCGGCCGCCGAGATGTTCCGCGCCTCGAGTGGAAAGCGCACGATCCGCGACGTGCGCGACGCGATTTCAACCCAGCCATCCTCGCCGGTTGGCCCCAGCGCGGGACGAAAAAAATCGGTTCCGGGAGGGGCACGCGTCAGTAGCCGCTCGCCCGTGTGATCCAGCAGGTAGGCATCCGTGTCCATGCGTGAAAAATACGTCCCCGCCTTGCCCACCGCGGGCTCTGTCGCCACGAGTGCGGCGGTTGCCGCACTCAACCGTCTTGAATAGGTCTCGCCCAAGCCGGCGAAGTGCCGCGCATTCGAAACCGCACCTCGGATTGCGAGGAACAGAAACGCGAGGGCAAATACGGATCCCTCCCAGCGGGGTCGGAGCGACCGATCCGAGACAAGCGCAAGCATCCAGATGAACGTCCCCCAGTAGGCGAGCAGCGCGTAAAGACGTGGAACACCGAGCAAGATCCTCCACCCCGACGGGGACTCGGGCGCAAAGCGATAGAACGGAACGCAGACCAGCACGTGAAGCGCGATGAATATCAGGGCAAGCCTTGTCCTACCGAGCTCGAGCAAGCTATTGGTCGCGAGCGCCGTGGCAAGAATCAACGGGCATAAATGATAGGTCGATACGGCGCTGGAGAGCACGAGGGGAAGCGTCACGAACGCTCCCCACTGGAGCATCTCCGTCGAACGCGACTGCCGGCCAGGCGCGATGAACCATAAGGCCGACACGAAAATCGTCGCCTGAACGACCGGCTGCAGCACGACATACGCAATTGCGGCGTCCGCAAGCGGTCGAGGATTCAGCTCTGGCTCCGCCACGAACAAGCGCCGCAGAAGGACCGTCAGCGAGTTGTTCCCGAGGTGATAGGGATCTTGAATTTCGCCTGCCAGCGCGCGGGGAAGGACGCTCGCGGCGTAGACCTTCAGGGTGTCCAGACCGAACAGCGCGACACCGAGAAGAACGATGCCGCCAAGTGTCGCGAAAAACATTCCCGCGGCGCGCCACCGACGCTTCCGCAGAAGAAAGATCACGAGAATACCCGGATAAAGCTTCAGCGCGGTCGCCAACGCCAGTACGGCCGCACACGCAAGGGTACGGCTTTGCGCGTAGAGCCACGCCGCCGTCGCAAGCAAGAACAAGATGAACACGTACTGCTGACCAAACTCGAAGTTCGTGCGAAGTGGCACGACCGAGACAAACACCAGGATTCCGATGCGGGGAGTCGATAACCTGCATACTTTGCGCAAGAGCCCGATAGTGATGACGAGGCAAAGCGTGCTGACGACGAGCCAGCATCTCTTGGCCGCGAGCGGCGCGAGCGACGTGAAGGGCGCGATCAGTAGGGCGGAGAAAGGGCTGAGCGGGCCCCACCCGACCAACCCCCAATCGATGCCTGCATGGTCCTTTTGGCGCTGAAACCACACCCACTCGAAGATGCGGTCGAGTGGATATCCATCCCGATAGAGCCTTCCGGCCAGATAGTAGTTCGGAAAATCGGTATTGAGCCGTGCCCATGCCGGCAAGAGTGTACGCCACACGAAAAAGAGAACGAGCGCGCACAAGACGATCCATTCCAGCCAGACGATGACGGCATCGACATTGACACGGCCACCCCCGTTGACCGCCCGTGGATGCCCAGGCTCCATGGTCGCTTCATCGTTCCTTTCCCAGAACAGCGAGGCAGCAGACGCTCAATGTCGCTTCGCTCAACAGCGTCGCCCAAGCCGCACCCGGGCCGCCCCAACGCGGAACCGTGACCAGATTGACGCACACATTGACGATGGTCATCAGGACGACGATCCCGAGATAGGGCCGCTCGCGCCCCCGCGCAACCAGAAACCAGCTCAATGCGTAGTTCAACAACAGAAGAGGGACGGCAAAGGCAAGAATTCGCAACGAGTCTGCCGCACGGGCGAAAGCCGATCCGTAAATCTGCCTGATGCACCCGTGCCGCGACGAGACCGAGCAGCAACCGACATGCCTTCTCGAGTGGTGACGAAAGGGCCTTGAAGACGAAATTGCCGGCGGCCTCTTTGGCCTGGCGCGAAATGACAAGCATCACCAAGGTCCGTCGCCTGTCCACCAACACCCTCAGCGAGGATCGCTGCGAGCCACAGCCGCGTGAAGTTTAAAGGCTTTCCGTCTTGGGATCCTTGAGGTGAATGAAGCGGCGCGCAAGGCCGAGTTCCCAAGAATGGTCATAGTAGCCAGTCGCATAACGCCAGCGGGCGAGGTTTTTGAGGACCGCTTTGCCGAGAGCGTACGTGCGATAGTCCTGCGCCGTAGGAAATCGGCATGCGAGAACACGGGCCGTATCCTTCACGCGCCGCCGGATGCGGGGCGTGAGCCAGGGCGGTTCATACCGAAGGCTTCCTGACGTACGAGCGGCTAGCCAGCATGGAAGGCGAACTCGCCTTGCGCTGCGAGCTCTTCGAGCCATGGCACGGCGCGCGCTAGTGGCTGAGGCCATGGGTGGCGCGCCTCCGTGGTCGGCGAGAACCGGCCCAATTCAAGTTGATTGCCGGCCGCCGGCTCACTGAGCGCTGAGCGCGTTCAAGCTTGACCGGGGCGGCCTGGGTCTCGAGACAAGACGGCGCCGTTGCCAACGCCGATGCGGGTGGTACACCGCAACAAACGGCCCCGGGCCGAATTTCCTCACCCTCTCTATCAAATTGCGCTTAGGACGGATGCAACCTGACACGCTCCCGAAACGGCCGCGAGAATCCTCCGCCGTCCTGCTCGTAAACCCGCGCATGTCGCGGCCGAGCGGCGCGCGGTTGCCGTTGTCGCTCCTCCACCTCGCGGCCGTACTGGAAGAGCGCCACTCTTGGCGCATCCTCGACGGAAATCTCGGCCCGATCCTAGACCCGGCGCTCCGAGCGCTGGGGGAGAGTCCACACGCGCTGGTCGGCGTGACGGTCATGCCGGGGCCGCAGGTCGCGACAGCCATCGAAATATCAGCGGCTGTTCGCGCTGCGTTTCCCTCCGTCCCCATCGCATGGGGCGGATACTTCCCGACGCTCTATCCCGACGCCGCGATCAACGCGCCGTATGTCGATTATCTCGTTCGTGGTCAAGGCGAGGAGACCCTGCTCGAACTCTTGGCGCGCCTGCCAGCCGCAGACACCCCGTCGGCCCTTGATTCGGCCCACGATTCAATTGCGATTCGCGATGTGGCCGGTCTCACGTGGAAGAGCCACGGGCGCGCGATCCACAATCCGGAGCGGGCGCTCGTGCACCCGGATTCGCTGCCTCCGTTGCCCTACGAGCGGCTCGGCGACTTGGGCGACTACTTGCGCCCCACCTTCATGGGGGCACGCACTGCCGTATACCAGGCCGCGCTCGGCTGTCGCTTCAAGTGCGACTTCTGCGGCGTGGTCTCGATGTGGAACGGCAAGACCTTGCTCGACGCGCCGGTGCGGCTCGAGGCGTCGCTCGGGATGCTCCGAGATCGCTGGGGAGCGGACGGAGTGCAGTTCTATGACCACAACTTCTTCGATCGCGAAGAAAGCAGCGTGCCGGTCCTCGAGGTACTGGGCAACCTCCGGATGCCATGGTGGTGCTACGCGCGCGCGGACACGCTGGCGCGATTCTCGATCTCCACCTGGGAGGCCATCCGCCGCAGCCGCCTGCGGATGGCTTATATCGGGGCCGAAGCCGCCAGCGACGACGTTCTCTCGCGAATGCGCAAGGGGTCGCGCATCGATCACACGCTCGAGGTCGCGGCGCGCTGTCGCGAGTACGGTGTGATCCCGGAGTTCTCCTTCGTCCTCGGCGGCCCCGAAGATCCGGAGGGCGAAATCGAGAAGACGTTCGCGTTCATTCGCAAAATCAAAACTCTCAACCCCGACTCGGAGATCATCCTCTACTTCTACAGTCCGACGCCGCAGGTGGATCGCGCGGCGCTGCGCAAGGACCCGGGTGTAGCCCACCTTCCCATCTTGCGGACGTACGGGCCCTCAGGCCCCGCGCTGCCAACGACCCCGGAGGAGTGGACGGAGCCGCGCTGGGTGAGTTGGGTATGTCACCAGGATGCTCCGTGGCTTTCGCCGCGGACGCGGAAACGGGTGATGGATTTCGCTCGGGTGCTCGCCTGCCGGTTTCCGACGGCGCAGGACCATCGCACACCGGCCTGGGGCAAGACGGTCCTGCGTAACCTCGCCCGCTGGCGGTATGCGACGGGCACATACCGGCGTCCGCTCGAGCTCCAGATCGGGCAGCGTCTGTTCGGCCTCCATGATCCCAAGACCGAGAGCATCTGAGGCGAGCATGCGGCGACGAGGGAAAGTCGTGCTCTACAACCCGCGATGCGTCTTTTGGACGATGCCGCTCGCCCTCATCGCCGTCGGGTCCGCCCTCGACCCGGCCAAGTACGAGGTCGTGATTGTCGACGGCAGACTAGAGGCGGACCCGGTCACGGCCGTGCTGCAGCGCCTTGACGCAGACACACTCTGCGTCGGTATTACGGTGCTCACGGGCGCGCCGATCCGGGACGCTCTGGCGGTGACCCGCGCGATCCACGCCGCCCATCCTGCGCTGCCCATTGTCTGGGGCGGCTGGCATCCCTCTCTCTTCCCGGTCGAGTGCCTGGAGGAGGAAGGTGTGACCGCAGCGGTGATCGGACAGGGCGAAGAGACGCTCGGCGAACTCGTCGCCCGCTTCGAGGCAGGGGTTCCAGCCGACGGCGTCGCGGGTTCGGCCCAACGCAGGCCCGATGCCCGGCGCTCGCTTATCGGGAGTCAGATCGGGCCCAAGCGGCCCATGCGCGATCTCAACGAATTACCTGCGCACGACTATCGGTCTATCGATGTCGAGCGCTACTTCGTTGCGAAAGGGCGGCGGCAGCTCGACTATATCTCGAGTCAGGGCTGCCGGTTTCGCTGCACGTTCTGTGCAGATCCCACCGTCTTCGGGCGCGCTTGGAGCGGCCTCAATCCCCGACGAATGGGCGACGAGCTGGAGACGCTATGGCGCCGGTACAACTTCGATGATCTCAATTTTCAAGACGAGACCTACTTCACGCATCGTGAGCGGGTGACCGGAGTATGCGACGAGATCCTGCGGCGCGCGCTTCGGTTCACCTGGGCAGCGACCATGCGAGCGGACCAGGGCGTAAGGCTCGACGCGAATGAGTGGGCGCTGTGCAAACGCAGCGGGCTTCGGCGTGTGATGGTGGGCGTCGAGTCGGGATCGCAGGCCATGATGGATTGGCTGAAGAAGGATATCAAGCTCGAGCAAGTGTTCGAGACCGCCGAACAGATGGTGCGGCACGGTATTGCAGGTATCTTTCCTTTCATCGTCGGCTTTCCCGACGAAAGCGACGAGAGCGTGGAGGCGACACTCTCGGTGATCCGGCGGCTCCGCCGAATGAGCGCCGACTTCGAAGTGTCGGTGTATTTTTACCAGCCGTATCCGGGCTCACCCATTGCCGACCTCGTCTGGCAGCGCGGGTATCGCAAGCCGCAAACTTTGTCCGATTGGGCTGATTTCGATTACGTGGGATCGCGAGGGCCGTGGGTTGCTGAAGACAAGTGGGAACGCGTCCAACGCTTCAAGTTTTACCAGCGCCACGCCTATGGCCGCCTGCGCATGGCGACACTTCCACTGCGCTGGTTGGCGCGGGCCCGCATGGGCACCGGCTTCCTCGGCGCGCCAATCGAGAAGCTGGTCGCGGAGGCGCTTCGCCCAAGCGAGAGGCTTTCCTGAGTAGGAAGCGGAGAGCTAGCGGCGACGCGCCTCGGCCGAGTTTTGTATCAAGGTGGACCGGCAGCGTAGTAATTTTCGTGAGCGTCATGATGGCCGTCCTCAACGGGGTGCGCGCTGCAGGACGCCGAATGGTGACCGGACGCGCGATAGCCGCTTTTTAATGGGGCGCTCGGCATTCTCATCGTGCTGTTCGTCTGGAAAGGACTCGCACCCGCCTGGCGACAGCTGACACTGACTTCCCCAACTACTACCTGGCAGCACGCCTCTATCGGGACGACTATCCGCTCGAGCGCGCTTATGACTGGGTTTGGTTTCAGCGAAAGAGGACCACGCTGGAATTGACCGGAGCGTTGTCGGCTATGTTCCCCTCACCCCTTATTTGGCTCTGGTAGTCGCGCCACTGGCATCGTTCTCCCCCCTGGTCGCCAAGCGCTTATGGCTCAGTTTCAACTTATTGCTTCTCGGCAGCACGCTTGTCCTCATGCGTGGGATGACGGCTCTCCCGTTCCGTCGCATTTCGCTCCTGGCGTTTCTCGCGATCGTTCCCCTGCGTACCAACTTTCAATTTGGTCAGCAGCATCTCTTGATTCTCTTCTTGTTTGCGCTTGCCGGATGGTTCTACTTGCGAGGGCGCGGCGTCGCGTGCGGAGCGGTGCTGGCC
>JALYHX010000206.1 GCA_030776305.1 Myxococcota bacterium | reverse complement strand
AACCCAGGGTTCGACAACGACGCCGGCACATCGTCATCGTCTGGGTCGAGCTCAGGAAGCTCGTCGGGCTCGAGCTCTGGGTCGAGTTCCGGAGTCACGAGCTCCGGCGGTTCGGGATCGAGCTCTGGATCCACGAGCTCCGGGTCCGGGTCGAGCTCGAGTGGGTCGGGGTCGAGTTCCAGCTCCGGGTCGAGTTCTAGCTCTGGGTCGAGCTCGGGCGCCAGCGGCGGCGGCGCGACGTGCGCTCCCCCGTCGGCTACGCCGCCCACCATCACCGTCGCCGCAAACGCCCTCGTTCTTTCACCGGCGAACTACTTGCCGATGGCAGCGAAAAGCCCGGGCATGGGGGGATATGTCTTTCCTTACGGGGACACTGGCAGTGTGGCGTGCCTCAACGGGAGCTCATTCTGCGCGGCGGGCATGGCGGCGGCTACAGGATACGGCGCCGGCGTCGGGGTCAATCTCAATCAATTGCCGGGCGCTACTGGGACGCCACCGACCTACCCCGTGCCGGCCAGCAAAATGGGCATCGCGTACGCTCTCACTGCGGCGCCTCCAGCGAAGACAGTCCTCATCATTGACAACAACGGGGTCGCGTACCAGGCGCCCGTGACGCTCGCAAGTGCGAATGTACCCTGGGCGAGCTTTGCCCTCCAGACGCCCGACGCGGGACCCCCAACCCTCACCGCTGCGCCAGTTGCCACTCACATTCAGTTCCAGCATACGATGGGAGCTTCCTTTAACTTCTGCATTACGTCCCTCACGTTTTACTAAGAAGAAGAGGTTTCGCGCGCTGCCGATCGAAAGTAATCGCGCGATGTCTCGCCAATGGCCTGCTGGTCGTTAGTGGCACGCTTGGTTGGGCCCCGCGCTGCCAGTACTGTTGGCGGTGCAGGACGGGCCAGCCTGCACGCAAAAAAGATGGCTAAAGCTCGTAGGTCCACCGCAGCCCGCCGAGACCATCCAGTCGCACGCGTTGGGGCAATTCGGAAGCGCGCCCGAGCCAGAGCACGTCTGGCCAATGCAGGTTCCCATCGCATCAGCGGCGCAGGTGACCATCTGCGACTCTTTCTGGCAGTCCATTGGCAGGGTGGTGACCGTTCCACCCATGATCGGCATCAATCCGTCGATGGAGCATCTCACCGCAGTACTGCCATTCACGCAGTCGTAGTCCCAGTTGTCACCGCAGCCACGCATGAGCGACGAACAGTACGTTGAATTGGGCTTCGCGTTTGCGTCCAGATCGCAACAATCTGTGTGGTTAGTGACGTAGTTTGGCGCCGGACCGGCGGGCTTGCTCGGGGAACACGTCCCGACGTCATTGAGGTCCCCATACTGATCCATGTCCTTGTCCGCGTACCAAGTCGTGCCGCAATTCCCGCGGGCGTCGCAGCAGTCTGCGCACGCTTGGCAGGCCGAGCCACTAAGACCGCATGACGTTTTGCCCGACGCCAGGCACTGCCCGCCAGCGCTGCAGCAACCGCTCGGGCATGATGTCGCGTTGCACACGCACTTCCCGGCGTCGCATGTCGTCCCCCCGACGCACGTGAAGGCAGTGCCGCACCCGCCACAGTTGTTGCTATCTGTTAGCTCGTCGACGCACGCGCCGTTGCACGAAGTGTAGCCCACGTTGCACATCAGCGTGCACGTGCCCCCCGCACAGGCAGGCTGGGCGTGCGGGACGCTGGTCGTGCATGCCTTTGCGCAAGCGCCGCAGTTGTTCACGTTGGTCTTGGTGTCGAAGCATGCCGCCGCGCACAAGTCTGGTGTGCCTGCGGGGCACCCCGACGAGCACGCGAAGCCCGCGCCTGAAGCACTGCAGAGTGGGGTCGCACCGGCGCATGTGGTAGTGCAGTTTCCACAGGACGCTGCCTGACTCATGTCAGTCTCGCAGCCGTCGATCGGACTGCCATTGCAGTCCGCCCACCCGGGAGCGCACGACGATGCGCTGAACATGCATTGGCCAACCGCACAGGTTCTCGCTCCGCTCACGTGCGGCAGGTTGGTGCAGTCGTTGTTGCAGCTCCCACAGTGGCGTGAATCGTTCGGGACGCAGCCGCCGTCGCAGGCTAGCCGTCCGGACGAGCACGATGCGTCGGTCGCAATCTCCGCCACGTCTAGAGAGCGAGCGTCGGTCGAATCGCCGGCATCGACTACGAAGGCGTCGCCAGCGAACGCATCCATCGTTGCGTCGTCTCCCGCAGCTGGCGACGGGCTCGGGTCGCTACAGTGCGCACAGATAAGTGGGGGCAAAGCTTCAGCGCGGCCGTCCTGTCCGCCAGCCTCACCGCCTTCCTGCGCCGTTTCCACCGAGAAGTCCGGGCCCCCGCAGGCTGCGCCCACGACACCGAACGCAAACACCCACGTGCAAGCGAAAAGCACTTGCAAGGAGCTTTTTTTCGGCGTCATCGGTCACCTTGAAGGAGAAGGCTGCGAGCTCACGACATCCGGTTTGGCCCGACGTTCTACTTCCCCTGTCGACCATGTCCACATAGCGGTTGCGTGAAGAATGCTCCTCCAAAGCATTCTCCATGAGCCGCTGGAACGCGGATGACGGACTGTGTCAGCCGAATCTTGGCGAAACACCCGCCCAGCTTGACCCCTCCCGTGCGCTCGCTGCTAAGAAGCACCCCATCATGACCGACACTAAGCTTGCGATCACCTGCGCCGGCGGGCCCGCCCCAGGCCTGAATAGCGTCATCGGCGCCGCGACCATCCGCGCCATCCTCTCCGACGTCGAAGTGCTCGGGATTCAGGACGGGTTTCAGTGGATCATGCAAGGGGACACGTCGCACGTCGTCCCGCTGACCATCGCCGACACGAGCCGCATCCACTTCCGCGGCGGCTCGCATATCGGCATCTCGCGCGCAAATCCCACGAAGAAGCCGGAGCACTTGCGGCACGTGCTCGACTCGCTCCACCGCCTGGGCGTCGGCATGCTCATCACCATCGGCGGCGACGACACCGCGTATACCGCGTATCGGCTCGCGCAGGCCGCGGGCGAAACACTGCGCGTCGCGCACGTGCCGAAGACGATCGACAACGACCTCGACTTGCCGCACGACGTGTGGACGTTCGGTTACCAGACGGCACGGCACGTCGGCGTTCAGATCGTGCACAACCTGATGGTCGACGCCAAAACGACCGGGCGTTGGTACTTCGTCGTGGCGATGGGACGGAAGGCGGGACACCTGGCGCTCGGTATCGGCAAAGCGGTCGGGGCGACACTCACCGTCATCCCCGAGGAGTTCGGCGGCCGAAATGTCCGTCTGAAGACGATCACCGACATCCTCGCCGGCGCGATCATCAAACGCCTCGCATCGGGACGACCCGACGGGGTCGTCGTCCTCGCGGAAGGTCTCGCCGAGGAAGTCCCGCCGGAAGATCTCGCCGAGCTCACGACCGCCGAGCGCGACGAGCATGGCAATCTGCGCCTCGACGAGATCAGCTTTGGCGACATTTGCAAGGCGCGCGTCCGCGAGCGACTGGCCGCGATGGGAATCAAACCCACGATCGTCGCGAAGAACATCGGGTACGAAGTGCGTTGCGCCGACCCCATCCCCTTCGACATGGAGTACACGCGTGACCTCGGCTATTGCGCAGCGAAGTTCGTCATCGATGGGGGATCGAACTCGCTCGTCTCGATCCAGCAGGGACGATTCAAACCCGTCCCGTTCGATACGATCATGAATCCAGAGACGGGACGCATGCGCATCCGCCTGGTGGATATCCAGAGCGACCGCTATCGGGTCGCGACCGCGTACATGATCCGGCTGACGCGGGACGATTTCGAAAACCCTACCGAGATTGCGAAACTCGCCGCGGCGGCGAACCTCACGCCCGCTCGCTTTCGTGCAGAGTTCGGCCACGTCGTCGAACGCCAGGTCGGGTAGTCGCACTAAGTCGCCGTCGCGAATAAGAGAATTGTGAGTTATTTCCGGACGACGGCTCACTAACGATGCGCAGCCCACCACCGGCTCGGCGGCGTAGCGTTCAAGGTCTTCAGGCGTAGAACCCAACCGCCGCGTGGCTCACGATCGATCCGTCGTCGCGGTCGACGGTCTGTTCGTAATGGAGCAGCCGGCCACGTACCCCCTTGGAGATGCAGCGCAACAAGGACCAGATCGGGGCAAGCCCGCAGACCCTCCGTGCCTCGAGATCGCCCGCGACGTGGCCCCAAAATGCGCGTGCGTCGAGCGCTGTGGCGTGCTCGAGCGATTCGCGATCCGCGCGCTCGAGTTGCCCTCGTTCGGCAACGCCAAGCGCACGCTCGTCCCCAAATCGTGGTCCGACGTGCGCCAGGTCGGCCCCCGCGACGACGACGATTCGACCCGGGCGCGCCTCGACGAGCTCTCTCACGCCGTCGACGAACCGCGCGACCTGCGCGTCACAGCCCGGATCGCTGCCGCTCAGTTGCTGAGCGCTCAGTCCCGCCAAGATCGGCACGATGCGCGCGGGTCGATCTTTGAGCAGGTGTTTCAGAAAGACGACCTGAAACTCCAGAGAGTGCTCGCGCTTGTGGTTGATCTGATCAGCAAACGGGTCGAAGCCATCCGCGCACGCCGCGAGCGCGTCGATCGTTGCGAGGTCTGCGTCGACCGTGCCGAGCGGCGTGGCAAAGCTCTTGCGGCAGAGCGCAAAAGGCTGGCGCATGGGGGCGTGTGACGTACCGAACAAGATGAACGTGTCGACGTCAGGGGGTAGCGCGG
>JALYHX010000205.1 GCA_030776305.1 Myxococcota bacterium | reverse complement strand
CCTTCGATCTGCGTTGCCTGTACCCAGGTCGCAAGCCGCCGGACGGTTGGGGCATCGGCTATTACCCGGGCGGCGAGCCTTCTGCGTCGGTGCTGAAGGAACCGGCGCCTGCGAGTGGCAGCATCAGGAGCGAGCTCGTCAAGGTGTGGGACCACCTGGCCTCGTCCATTTTCGTCGTTCACATCCGCACGGCAACATGGGGTCAAAATAGCGATGCGAATACCCAGCCATTCTCTTACAGCTACGCGGGTCGGGAGTGGCTCCTCGGACACAGCGGCAGCTTGAGGGACCGGCTGGTCGTGAACGGGCGCTTCGAGCCAGTCGGCGCCACGGATACGGAGCTCATCTTCTGCGATCTGCTGGATCGAATCGCGGACGCGGGTTGGCGATCGATCGGGGAGATCGATCTGGTGCGGCTCGGTCGGGAGCTCCAAGACCTCAACGAGCATGGCAGCTTGAGTATCGTCGTGAGCGACGGGCGGGATCTGCTCATACATGCGGATGCCCATGACGAAGGGCCGTTGTTTCTCGCACATCTGTTGCCGCCCCATGGGCCCTCGCTTGCCTTCGGTGACGACGACCTCCTGATCCACCTCACACGTCGCGGGGAGATCAGCCGCAAGGGGATCGTCGTGTCGTCTACTCCGCTCGCGCGCGCGGACGTCGAAGCACGAACGCTCGAGTGGACGCAGATCCCTGCGGGACACATCCTCGTGCTTCGGCAAGGAACAATCGTTGCGGAGGTCGCAGCCGGGGCGGCCGAGCCGCTGTCGAACCAACGGAAAGTGCGCCCGGTGCAGGCTTCTCCAAAACGTGCCGAGCCGAAGCGCCTCTCTGTCATCCATCGCACGACGTACCGCTACGCGCAGCGTGTCGAGCGCAGCACGCACCTCTTGCGTCTCGTGCCGGTGCACGACCACTTGCAGCATCTGATCGAACACTCGCTGGTGCTGAAGACCGACGGCGCCGAGATCCAGGCGAAACAAGTCGAGTTCGACGATGTGTTCGGAAACCGCTCGCGGCGCGTGGTGTTCGAGCGGCCTTTCTTCGAGCTTCTGGTCGAGGCACGCTCGCAAATCGAAATGAAAGACACCGCGCCCCTGGAGTTCAAGCCGCTGACCGTCCGTCGAGCGATCCCCCTGGTGTGGATGCCGTGGCAAAGGGAGATGATGGCCCCGTATATCTTGCCCGCAGAGCTGCCAGAAACGCAGCTACAGGAACTCGCCGGATACGCGATGACCTTCGCGGAGCGCAATGACTACGATCTGATCGGCACGTTGCTCGATATGAACCGATCGATTTTCAAGGAATACAAATACAGCCAGGGCGCGACGACTGTGAGCACGAGCGCCTTCGAGGTGTATACGCACCGCCACGGGGTATGCCAGGACTTCACGAATCTCTTCATTTGCCTGGCCCGCCTTCTCGGAGTGCCCGCACGCTATGCGTGCGGTTATATTTACACTGGGCCGAAGGCCGAGAATCAAGCGCAGTCGGAGGCGTCCCACGCATGGGTTCAGCTCTACTTGCCGGAGCTTGGGTGGAAAGGCTTCGATCCCACCAACGGAGTCTTGACCCAAACGAATCATGTGAGAGTTGCGGTCGGGCGAAACTATGGTGACGCGACGCCGACGTCGGGCACGATCTACGTCGGTGGAGGAGTCGAGACACTGCACGTCGACGTACGCGTAGAACCCTACGGTTGACCCCAGGTCATGGAAGGGTGCTCGCCCCGACGCAAACACGTTGGCTTTCGGGGCGCTGCGTCACTTGGCCTCCCGCGGTTCTGGAACTACCTTGGCCAATCATGCGTACAGTCGTCGCGATTTTCGGTGCCCTTGCCGCCATGGCCCCACCCTTGCCGGTGCTCGCAGCAGGCGAGGGCGACCTGAAGATTCCGTTCACCAAGGCGACACTCGCGAACGGCATGGTGGTCATTCTCAGCGAGGACCATGCCGTGCCTCAAATCGCGGTCAACGTTTCGTACAACGTCGGTTCGCGCATGGAGCACCCGGGGCGGACCGGGTTCGCACATCTTTTCGAGCATCTGATGTTCATGGGAACGCATCGCGCTCCCGCGAAGGCATTCGATGCATGGATGGAAGGCGCTGGAGGACACAACAACGCGTGGACGGCCGAAGACCGGACCGACTACTTCGACATTGCGCCTCCGACGGCGCTGCCGTTGCTCCTGTGGCTCGAAGCAGATCGGATGCGGGATCTGGGCCCGCTCATCGACCAAGAGAAGCTCGATCTGCAGCGCGAGGTCGTGAGAAATGAGCGCCGCCAAAGCATCGAGAATCGGCCTTATGGAATCGAGGAGCTCGAACTTCCCAAGCTGCTGTGGCCGGAAACGCACCCCTATCACCATCCGGTCATCGGTTCGCACGAGGATCTCGAGGCCGCCACGGTCGCCGATGTGAAGCAGTTCTTCGCGACATGGTACGATCCGTCCAACGCGTCGCTCGTGGTTGCTGGCGACTTCGATCCGCAAGGGGCGCGCGAGCTGGTCGACCGGTGGTGGGGTGGAATCCCGAGCGATCGCAAACCAACCGAACCTGGGGTTGCGGGTTTTACCGACCCACATACGACGCTGGCGGGCGTCGTTCGCGAGACCGTATCCGACAATGTCGAGCTCGCCAAAGTGACCATCGCATGGCAGGCGCCGCGCCATTTCGCGCCGGGCGACGCGGAGCTCGACCTCATCGCGAGTGTCCTCTCGAACGGGAAAGCGAGCCGCCTGTACAAGTCCCTCGTTTACGAACAGAAGATCGCCCAAAGCATTTCGGCTGCGCAGCAGTCGCATGTCCTCGCGTCCGAGTTCGTCATCGAGGCCACCGTGCGTCCGGGAATCGAGCCGGCGCGCGTCGAGAAGTCGGTTTTCGATCAGCTGGCGAAGCTGCGAACGCAAGAGGTCACAAGTGAGGAGCTGGAGCGCGCCCGCAACGAGTACGAGATGTCGTTCATCGATCACCTGCAGGGGGTTCCGGCTCGCGCTTCGCTGCTCAA
>JALYHX010000204.1 GCA_030776305.1 Myxococcota bacterium | reverse complement strand
GATCTGCTGCATCATCTGACGGCGGTGGGGCCATGCGCCCGGCGCCGCCGAGATCGATGCGCCGCCAGAGCGCCCCATCGTGCACCTCCACCCAGGCGTGCGCCTCATTCACGATCATCCGCGTCGGAATGCCGAGACCCTGGGCGGTCACAAGGAAAGCGAACGCCCGGTGGCGGCAAACCCCCTTTTTGGATAACGCGAGATCGAGGTACACGCTGCCGCGCCCGCGTGGGGGTTCGTCCGAATCCGTGAACCCACGGAAGTACTGAACGAGCTTCGCGATCGCCTGACGCGGGCGCATTCGAGCGGTGACGCCAATCGCCGAGCGAACTGCGGCGGCTTCGCGCGCGACGTTGACCGGCAGCGGCGGGACCAAGAGCAAGTCGCTCCATGTCGGATCGCCGAACTCGCCGCCAAAGGCGGCGCGCGCGATCACCTCCTCCATCACGAGCCGTGCGCGAGTGACTCCGCGCGCCCTATGGCTCTGAAGAAACCAGTTGTCCGCGCCATCTCGCACGATGCGCATCGTCACGTCACGCGAGCCTGCGCCGAGATGCGCCCGCACGACGCGAGCTCCAGGGCCCACGCTTGGGATTCGCACGGTGCGCTCCGAAGCGACGTCGACCACGAGATCCGCGTAGAAAGCCTCGTCGTTCGGGCCAAGCGACGCGCCCGCCGGCACCTCGACGAAATGCTCGTCGCGCACGTAGAGGCGGTAGTCGCTGCGAATCGCGTCGAATGCCTGGAGGCGCTTGAAGGGGGCAGTCCTGGGCGTGAATGGATCGTCGTAGGTGCCGACGTCGGGCTGCCGCGTTTCGCGGTCGGGCACGAACGTCTCGTGGTCGCTTCCTGGGCCATAGGTCGAATCCGAAGGCAACGGGGGCTGCCGCGGATCCGGCGCGCGAGCGATTCCGCTCGGCGTGTCCAGCGCGGCGGGAAAGTCGCCATCGTCGGCGACGTTCAGCGCGAGGTCTTCGCGCGGATCGGGCGGGATGGGCTCGTGAAGAATCGGTCCCACGGGCCGCGCCGCTACCGGTTCAATCACCGCGATTGTCACGAGGGCGGCGAGGAGCAGCGCGGAGCGTTTCGGCACGCGGCGTCGGCCCATTGGCCTCTCAGCGTAGCAGGACTCGGTCGTCGGGCCCTCGAGTGCACCGCGGTCGAGATGCCACCGTTCGCCCGCGGCGATCGCGCTCGCTGCACTAGAAGCGGGCCGAGGGCGGCGATAGGACGACCGGCGGCAAACCCATCTGGCGATCGCTCGTCGAGTCCTGCGGCACGAATCGGTCCCCGCGGAGATCCTGGACGTCGATCGTGATCTCGACGGCGACGTTCGCGGGCTCGCTCGTGCGCAAGCCGAGATCGAACCCCGTTACCCCCGCGATGACACGGGGAATCCAAGGCGTATAGAGCGGGTCCGCGGGGGTTGAGTTGGAGCGGTTGGCGGGGTTGAAGATGTTGTTGGCGATCGGTGTCGCGTTGAAGGCACTTCCAGTCGTCGACTGCCCCGGCGCCTGAGCCTGCGGACTCGCGAGCAGGTTTTCAACCGATGCCAGCTTGATCGCGATCTCGTGCATGTCGTCGATCGTGATCGTGCCCTGAAGCCGCTGCTTGGCGGGAACGGGAAATTCCATGTCGTAACCATAGTTCGGTACGGTGAGCTCGTCGTTGACCGCAGTCACACCGGGGCGCCATCGCACGAACTCGTTCCAGGGATCGATGAGCAGCCAGACGTTGTGCTGAACGTCGTCGATGTTCGAAATGGTGTAACGAACCTCGACGCTCTCGTCTTCGGCGCGCAGGAAGACCCCGCGCGGATACGGAGTGCCGGGAGGGGGCGCGCCCACCGACCGCACGTCCGCGGCCGTCATCAATCGCACCGGCAACGGGACCGGTGTCAGCACCTGGTACAACGTGACCTGGCCGTCGGCGTAATACGCCGGCGTGGTGCGCGTCATCCCGAGCGCGACGGGCTTGGTGACCTGGTCCGCCGAGCCATTGCTGCATGCAGCGCCAACCACAGCCACGCAACAGAGGAAGAGCGCGCCTGTGGACTTCGACCGGGGGGCCGACGCCACACCGGTGAGGGCGCGATGCCCATCGGAAGCATGCACTTTACGCAACATCGCGGGGGTGACCGCCTCTTTCGCAGTGGCTCTGCGATCCATGTGCCAATCGTAGTCCCTTGTTATCGATTAGACTTGGCTCGTGCCCGGATATCCTCGACTCGCTTGCTCCCACCTGCGGGTCGATGTGGGATGGCAACCCGCAATCGATGGTCTGACGTTCACGATGACGGGCGACCACGTTCTCGTCCTCGGGGCCGCGCGCGCGCTCTTCGAAGCGGCCGCGGGCATGCGCCCGGTCGTTCGCGGCGAGCTTTCCATCGAAGGCAGAAGCGCGAACGAGGCGATTCGCACCGGACTCGTCGCAGCGGCCCCGCTGGATCCACCGTTGCCTGGGTCGTGGACAGTCCGCCAGTACGCTATTTGGAGCGCGCGGCTCGCGGGCCACTCGCGGGCAGCGGCGCGATCGCTCGCCACCGAGGCGCTCGAGCGAATGCAAATCACGTCGATGATGATGAACGCGAAACTGGTTACCGCGTCGCCCCCAGTGAGGCGCGCAGCGGTCATCGCAGCCGCACTGGCGACCGGGGCTGGCACGTTGCTCGTCGAAGATCCCGTCCTCGGGTTGCCCGAAGAATCCGGGCAACCGCTCGCGCGTGCCACCGCGGGTGCGCTCGACGATCGAAGGACGGTCTTGTTCGCCGCTCGTTTGCCACTGCAGTCGCCTTTGACCATCGCCGCCGACGAGGCGATCGTCGTTGCGGGCTCTCTGGTCGTCGCACAAGGTGCACCTGCAGAGATCGCCGCCAGTGAACGTACCCTCGCGTTGAGGGTGCACGGCGACGTTGACGCATTTTTGCGGGCCGTCGAAGCCCGCGGCGCCCACGCCCTCGCGGCTCCGGGAGCGCCGCCGCCAGCGTACGTACGTGTCGACCTCGGGCCGCTCGCCGCCCGCGATTTGTTGCACATCGCCGCCGAATCGAACGCCGTCGTGCTCGAGCTACGCCCGCTCGCTCGCGCGTTCGCGTAAGCTAGGGCTTGTCTTCAAAGTGAAGCCAGGCTCTCGTTCATTCGGGTTTGTAGTCCCCTCCCTCGCTTCGCTCGGGCGTGCGGACTAGCCTTCGCGCGATGGCTGCCCCCTCCACGCTCACGCGCGACGATTCCGACGGCCTCCTTGCCGCGAGGGTGCACACCTCGGTCCGCCGCAGCCTGGCTGCGTACGCGACGCTGGGCGCCTCCGCGAGCGCCATGCCGCTCCCTTTGCTGCCTGACGCGCTGCTCCGTCGCGTCCGTGGCGCGGTCGTTCATGACGTAGCCACGCGGCATGGCCTATCCCTCACACCCGACGCGCGCGATGCGCTCGCGGAGCCGGCGGGTGCCCATGGCGCGCGCGGCCTCACGTCGCAAGCGTTGCGCTATTTTGGCGTGCGCCTTGCTGTGCGAATGCTGGTGCGCTTCGGTCCCATCGCACTCGTGTGGCCGCTTCGCGATGCGCTGCGCACATATGTTCTCGGTCACCTCTTCGATCGATACTTGGAGCGCCTGCGCACCGAGCGCGCGGTACGCATCCACCTCGAAGAAGCTCGACGCGTCCGTCGTGCCATCGACGGCGCGTTGATGCGAGCCATGACGCCAGCCATGACTGTTCGGACATCCGCCCCCGATG
>JALYHX010000203.1 GCA_030776305.1 Myxococcota bacterium | reverse complement strand
CACCACACCGCTGGCGCTTCTCTGGGCGCGACGCCGGCTGCATGGCGACCACACGCGCACGGCCGCGTACTTTGGTGTGGCGCTGAGCTTTGGGCTGATGACGTCGCTCGGTTTCGCGAGTTATTTGCTCGGCATTGCCGTGCTTATCGTCGCCCTGACCATTTGGCTGGACCTGCTTGCTCTGGTCGACGTCGGCGCCGCGCGGGGCCATCGCCAAGAAGCGCTGGTCACAGGGGTCACAACGTTGTTGCTTCTCGCCCACGGATTCGCGTTCGCAATCTTCATCGCGCTTGCCACGGTATGCGCGGCCGCCACGGGACGACGCGGGGCACGTCTTCTGCGGTTGCGCGCGCTCGCTCCGGTGATCGCGTTCGCCGCATGGATGGCGTGGACGCAGCGAACGTCGGCGCTGCCGGCAGGGTCCGTGTCGATGCCCAACGCCAACCTGGCACTGCAGTCTCACTTCCAGGGAATCGTCGACAAACTGAGCCTCCTCTTCACGCCGACACTCTTGACCCGCACGGGCCTCGACACGTTCGTCGGCCTCGTTCTTTGGGCGGTACTGCTCGGTGGTTGCGTCGCGGCCCGGCGCGAGGCGCGCACCCCAGAAATCGCTGTTTCGTGGCGCCACACGCGAGCGCTCCTCGCGTGCATCGGCGCGGTGCTGCTGGCATTCTTCGCATTGCCGCATTCGGTCGGTTGGTTCGGGTTCATCGATGGGCGACTCGTTCCTCTGGTGCTCCTGCTCGCGGTGATGGCCGTTCGTCGAGCGGCGCTCGGTCAGCGCTTCGCGAGGATCTACGATCGCACAGCGCCCATTGCCGCTTGCGCCATGGTCGTCGTCGCGCTGGTCGCTTCGCACTTCTTCCAGTCGGAAGCGCGCGGCTGGCGGGAGGTCCTCGCCAGCGTTCCCGCTCAGAGCCGGCTGCTGAATCTGCCGCTGGACCCCAACAGCGACATCTTCACCGGACACCCATTCGTCCACTACGACAAGCTAGTGCTCGCCGATCGTCCCGTGGTCGTCAGCGACGTCTGGTTCCATCAAGGTTCGGCGATTTTTCCGACGGCAGCCAATCCCGCGCTGGGGCTGCCCGCGACCTACAGCGAAAGCAACCTGCGGTTCGTCGACTGGCACGCCTATCGGTGGAGCGATTGGGACTACGTCCTCATTCGAACGCGCCCGGCCGCCGACCAGCCGCCGGTGCCGAGCGCGCTTGCTCTCGCCGCTCACATCGGGGGATGGTGGCTATTTCGAACACATTGACGCGTCCGCGCACCCGTTTGCTTTGTGCGGGCCAGCAGGTACGAGTGAAAGGGTTGCATGCGCCTCGTTACATTCGGAATCGGTTATGTCGGCCTCGTCACCGGCACGGGTCTGGCCGAGCTCGGCCACGACGTCCTTTGCGTGGATGTCGACCCGGCACGCGTCCGCCAGCTCGAAGACGGCATTCTTCCCATCTACGAGCCTGGCCTGGGGGACCTCGTACGGCGCAACGAGCGCGCCGGACGCCTTCGCTTCTCGACCAGCGTGCCAGCCCCGTTCGACGAGGCCGACGCGTATTTCATCGCCGTGGGTACTCCCCAGAGTCCGACCGGCGCGGCCGACGTCAGCGCCGTGTTCTCCGCGACGGCCACCATTGCGAGCATCGCCAAGCGACCCGCGCTCATCGTCGTCAAGAGCACCGTTCCCGTGGGGACGTGTGACACGCTGCAGTCGCAGGCGAACACCGCAAGCGTCGCCCTCGAAGTCGTCTCCAACCCGGAGTTTCTGAAGGAGGGGTCCGGGGTGCAAGACTTCTTCCGTCCCGACCGCATCGTCCTTGGCGCCCGCAGCGAAGAAGCACGCGAGACAATGCGAGCGCTCTACGCACCGCTGCAGCTTTCGGGCGAGCGCGTCGTCGTGACCGATCCGCGCTCGAGCGAGCTGACGAAGTACGCTTCGAACACGATGCTGGCGATGCGCGTGTCGTTCATGAACGAGCTCTCGCGCCTTTGCCACGCCACCGGTGCCGATATCCACGCCGTGCGAATGGGTGTTGGCAGTGACACGCGCATCGGCAAGCGCTTTCTCTACGCCGGCCCGGGCTATGGCGGATCGTGCTTCCCCAAGGACGTGCAAGCGCTCCTGCACCTCGGGCATTCGCACGGCGTTCCGATGCGCCTCGCGGAAGCGACGCACCTCGCCAACGAGGAGCAGGCGCACTTCTTGGCACAGCTCGTTCACGACGCAGTGGGTACCGCGGCGAACAAGACGATCGCTCTCTGGGGTCTCGCATTCAAACCGGAAACGGACGACGTGCGCGAATCGCCGGCGTTGAAACTTGCCGAGGCGCTCCTCGCGAAAGGCGCGTACGTCGTCGGGCATGACCCCGAGGCGGCACGCAACTTCGCGAAGGCGATGGCATCGCACGGCTCGCGTGTGAAGGTCGTCGATCGGGACTACGACGCGCTCGACGGCGCGCACGCGCTGGTCTTGCTCACCGAGTGGCGAAGTTATCGCGCGCCGAATTTCGGCGAGATTCGCAAGCGACTCCGCGCTGGAGACGACGGCGCACCACCGGTGGTCGTCGACGCGCGCAACGTCTGGCGCTCGTGGGACGTCATCCGTGCCGGCCTGCGCTATCAGGGACTCGGCGTTCGGTCGGACGCTGCCCCGCCGGAGCGCTCCTCCACGGCCAAGTTTCGCTGAGCCGTGACGCGCATCGTCGTCACCGGCGGAGTGGGATTCATCGGATACCACGTCACGCGCGCCTTGCTCGCCCGCGGCGACGACGTGGTCGTCGTCGACGACTTCTCCGACGCCCCCTACCCTGCTGCAGAGAAACGACGAAACCAGACCGATCTCGTCGTAGAATTTCCGCGCCTTCGCGTGGTGACGGCTTGTGTGACCGACCGCCTTGCGATGCGACCGCTCTTCGATGGCGCTCACGCGGTGCTGCATCTGGCTGGGATCGCCGGGGTGCGCCCGTCTTTCGCCGACCCGGCCAGGTATGCGCGCGTCAATGTCGAGGGGACCGCGGTCGTGCTGGACCTGGCGGCCGAGCGCGACATCGAGCGCGTCGTCTTCGCGTCCAGCTCGTCGGTCTACGGCAACACCACGTCTCTACCTGCGGCGGAGGACGCGCCGTCGATCGTTCCCGAGTCGCCCTACGCGGCGAGCAAGCGCGCGGCGGAGCTGATCGCGAGCGCTCAATGCCGGCGGACTCCGGGGATTCACTGCGCGGCGCTACGCTTCTTCACCGTGTACGGTCCCAGACAACGCCCGGAGATGGCCATCACTTCATTCGCGCGCGCGATCCTCGCCGGCGAGCCAATCGTGGTATTCGGCGACGGCTCGATGCGCCGCGATTTCACGCACGTCGACGATATCGTCTCGGGTGTCCTCGCTTCGATCGACCGGGCCCCATGCGGCTTCCGTGTGTACAACTTTGGTTCTGGCGCCCCCATCGACCTGCGCACGTTGGTCCAGGGCCTGGGCGAGACGGCAGGCGTCGAGCCGCGAGTGGAGCACGCGCCGGTTCCGCTGGGCGACGTCGACGCAACGTTCGCCGATATCACACGTGCGCGCGTCGAGCTCGGATGGGAGCCGCGCGTCCCGATGCGCGCGGGCCTGAAGACCGTCATCGATTGGGTCCGGACTCATCCTCCGCACACGGCCCGGGTCGGATAGACGCAGCGGTCATTCACACAGAGCGCCGGTTCCAGGCACGGAAGCCCGGTCCCCAAGCCGTTGTCACTTCCGCAGGGACCCAGCCCGTCGGGCACAGGAGGGGTGCATGTACCCGGGTACGTGTAACCGTTCGGAATGCAACGACCGCCTCCGCTGCACGCGATTGCCGCTCCGCATGTCCCACCGTAAGGAGCCGCGACGACCAGCGCGCACTGTTTCGTATCATCGCAATACGCGGCTTGCTGGTCACTCGCCGGCGCGCAAGGCGCGCCCGTCGCGCCGTATCCACACGCCTCCCCAAGGCGAGCCAACGGAGCGCAATTCCCAGCGCCCGAGCAGTACGTGCCGGCTGCGCAACGTCGGCCGGCAGCGACTGCCCCGCACGCTTCGCCGAGTACCGCGCGAGGACTGCAATGCAGACTGGGGTCGCACCAAGCCCCGTTGCCGCAGCCTAGGCCACCCGCGTCGCACGACTCGGCGAGAGCCGCGTAAAATCGACAGCCAATCGTGATGCCGGCGTCGTCACTCGAAGCCACACACGAGCCGCCCGGACAGCCATTCGCGCACCCGTTGAACGCGCATGTACCGCAAACGTTCGCGCTCTCGGGAAGCCGAGCGACAAGCGAGCGATCGCAGAACTGGGTCGCGCACGCCGCGCTCCAGAGACATGCCCCGCCTGCGGGGGTCTCGCCGGGTACGAGACACGAGTGCAGCAGCGGAAACGGGGTCGCGCAGGCCACGCTTTCGCCGGAGCATCGGGCGACGGCGAGCGCGTCGAAGTGGACGTTGGGGTCGGTCGACGTCAGCTCACACCGAAGCGTTTCTCGCCCCACGCATTGCGCTTCGGACGCCCATCGTGGCTGTAGTCCGAGCGACGAGCAACCGTAGTCGTGGCTGCAGAGCGCTCGGGCATAGGCCATGCAAACGTTCGCGAAAGGCGTGTGTACGACGCCCGCATCGATTTCCAAAAGGAACGTCGAGTCCTCCTCGCAGTCAGCGGTCGCAAGGACGAGCGAACATACGCGCCAAGGCAAGAGAACTGGTATGTGCCCCCAAAGCCGCATGCGGGCTGCAGTGTACGATGCATTCTGGACGACGTTCCGCACGTCTCGCGCAATGCGTGTGAATGCCCTGTGGGCCGGCGTGGTGCTTCTTTGGCCGCACGCGGCCCTCGGCGATCCGCCGACCGCGACGACCGACGTCCCGGCGGAAGTGCTGGTACGCGGCACGCGTGGTCCTCCGCGGGACATCGGCAGCGAGGAGGCACGCGCACAGGATCTGCGCGATGTGCCCGGGACGTTCGGAGAGCCCTTCCAGGCCGTTGCGGCGCTCCCCGGGATTGCGTCGATTGCCAGCGGCCTACCGTATTTCTACGTGCGGGGAGCGGCACCCGCGGACACCGGGTACTACCTGGACGGAATCGCCCTCCCCGCGTTGTTCCACGTGGGACCCGGCCCCTCGGTCATCCCGCCCGGGCTCGTCGACCGTATCCAGTTCTTCCCCGGCGCGGCCCCGCCTCGTTTCGGGCGGTACGTGGGCGGCATCATCGCCGCGGAGACGTTGCCACCACGCGAAACAGCGCACGGTGAGGCATCGGTCCGCTGGTTCGACGCGAACGCCGTCGCCGAGAGTCCGCTCGGAGACGGATGGACCGCGCTGGTCGCCGGGCGATACGGCTACCCCGGCCTCGTCCTGTCCGCGCTGCACGCCAACGTGTCCCTTGCGTACGGGGACTACACCGCGCGTCTCACCCGCAAGATCAGCGATTCGGACATGGTCACGCTGTTTGCCATTGGCGGCTACGACAGTGAAGCCGATGCACTCGATCTCTTCCCCGTCGATACCCAATTTCACAGACTCGACGTTCGCTTCGACCACCGATGGGTCGGGGGGTCCCTTCGCGTCGCCACGACGTTCGGATATGACCGGACCGAACATCCCTTCGCAAATGGAAGCCACGTGTCCGTGGGCGAGACGAGCAGCCGCCTACGTGTCGAAATCGAAGAGCGTCTCGGATCGGTCGCCAGCGTCTCCGCGGGTGCGGACGCGAGCTCGGCACACTACGCATACGGCTATGGCGCTCGGAGTAGCTTCTCACCCATCGACATCGAGCAGATCGCCGGTGCGTACGTCCAGCTGCACTTGCGTCTCGCCCGCCACGCCGAGATCGTCCCGGGCATCCGCGTCGACGCATACCGATCGGACAATCAGGTGACTTCGGCCGCGGATCCGAAGCTCTCCGCGCGCGTTGGTCTATCTCCAGACGTGACCTGGGTGTCACTTCTGGGCGTCGCCCACCAGGAACCGACGTTCTTGCTGCCCATCCCTGGACTCCGCGTCGACCCAGCCGGTGGGCTTCAAGAAGTCTTCCAGTTCGCCGAAGGCATCGAGGCCCGCTTGCCCGCCGCTCTCTGGGGGTCGCTCACGGCGTTCTTGAATGCGGACCGGGGGACGAACGACTTCGTGGCCGACTGCGGAACACTGTCACGGGTCAATTGCAGCGTCGTCGATCGAGTCAACGGACGCACGTACGGACTCGAGATTCTGGTGCGGCGCTCGCTCACCGAGAGGCTCGGCGGTTGGCTCGCGTACACGCTCTCGCGAGCGGAGCGCGAGGTGGGCGGCGTGCCGTACCTGTCACCGGTCGACCGCACGCACGTTCTGTCCGCCGTGTTGCGCTACGATTTCGGGCGCGGACTGACCGCCGGACTTCGTGCGACGTTGTATTCCGGACGTCCAGACTTTCCGAGAGTCACGTATGGCGATGGAACGGCGACCGTCGCTTTCGGTCCCGGCGAAGCTCCGCAACACCGGTTACCGCCGTTCTATCGTTTCGACCTGAGGGCGCAGAAGCGCTGGGAGCTGGGCGACGGAAAGTGGTTCGGCGTCGACTTCGATTTTTTCAATGCAACTTTGTCGCGCGAAGCCCTCGCGTTTCAATGTGATTTCGTCACTGCGTCGGAGGCGTCACGAACCGTCGCACGCTGCTCGCCTTATCGCGCATGGATCGCACTTCCGAGTATTGGACTCGAAGGCGGGTTTTAGAGACATTGACGGGCGCATCGGCGTATGTTGTGGGATCATCATGTCCGCTCGGCCCGACGATCGCACACCCGCTGCGGGCGGGCCCACCGACACCGTCATCGAATCCGCGCGGCGGGCGACGCTCCGCTCCGGAGAGCCGGCGGTTCAACCGCCGTTACCCCGCGCGGCGG
>JALYHX010000202.1 GCA_030776305.1 Myxococcota bacterium | reverse complement strand
AACAAGAAGAACAAGCGCGAGATCGAGGCGTTCGAGAGCTTCCGCGACGAGCTGCGCGCCGACTTGAACCCAAGCATCGACGACGACGACGTCATCGAGATGCTGGCGCAGCACATGGTGACGAAGCCGGTCTTCGACGCGCTCTTCGCCGGTCACAGCTTCGCCGCCGAGAACTCGATGTCGCGCGCGATGCAGAGCGTCCTCGACGTGCTGCACGAGCACCACCTCGAGAAGGAGTCGAGCACGCTGAAGGCGTTCTATGACTCGGTGAAGCTGCGCGCCGTGGGGATCACGAACGCCGAGGGTAAGCAGAAGATCGTCCTCGAGCTGTACGAAAAGTTTTTCAGCCACGCGTTCAAGAAGACGAGCGATCGGCTCGGCATCGTGTACACGCCGGTCGAAATCGTCGACTTCATTCTGAAGAGCGTCGATCACCTGCTCCGTACGGAGTTCGGGCAGACGCTCGGCAGCAAGGGCGTGCACATTCTCGACTCGTTCACGGGCACCGGCACGTTCATCACGCGCCTGATGCAGACGGGGCTCCTCTCGAAAGAGGAGCTTGCGCGCAAGTACAAGGACGAGATCCACGCGAATGAGATCGTGCTGCTCGCCTATTACATCGCGGCGATCAACATCGAGGCCGCATATCACGACGTTGTGGGCGGCGAGTACGCGCCGTTCGAGGGGATCTGCCTCACGGACACCTTCCAGCTCCATGAGAAGGACGACCTCATCTCCCGTGTGCTCGTGGACAACAGCGCACGCAGGACGCGGCAGAAGAAGCTCGACATTCGTGTCATAGTCACGAACCCGCCGTACTCGGTGGGGCAAGGCTCGCAGAACGACAACAACGCGAACGTTGGCTACCCGTCACTCGACGCGAAGATTGCGAGGACCTACGCGGCGAGGTCGGCCGCGTCGAACGGGCGGATCCTCTACGACAGCTACGTCCGCGCGATCCGCTGGGCGAGCGACCGGGTGGGCGAGAACGGCGTCGTTGGCTTCGTTACCAACGCGAACTTCATCGAGGCCCCCACGGCCGACGGCGTTCGCAAATGCCTCGCCGAGGAGTTCAGCAGCCTCTATGTCTTCCACCTGCGCGGCAACCAGGCGCACAGCGGGCGAGCTCTCCAAGAAGGAAGGCGGCAAGGTCTTCGGCAGCGGCAGCCGCGCTCCTGTGGCGATCTCGCTCCTCGTGAAGAACCCCAAGGCGAAGGAGCAGGGCCGCATCTTCTTCCGCGACGTCGGCGACTACCTCACCCGCGAAGAGAAACTCGCCGCCGTCGCGACGTCCGGCAGTGTCGCCGGCATCACGGAGGCGAACGGCTGGACGCGCATCACACCCGACGTCCACGGCGACTGGCTCAGGCAGCGTGACGAGGGCTTCGGTCGCTACCTCGCGTTGGGTAGCAAAGAGAAGAACGACGCAACGCCACGCCTCTTCGCGAACTTCAGCCAGCGCTTGCTGACAGCCCGAGATGCCTGGGCCTTCGGCCCTTCGAAGCGGGACCTCGCCGTGCAGATGGCACGGATGATCGACTTCTACAATGCCGAGGTCGCGCGCTTCGATGTCGCGCATCGGGGGCTCGACAAGAAGGCTCGCGAGGCCCGCATCGACGAGTCCATTAACACCGATTCGACGAAGATCAGTTGGACGCGCTCGCTCAAGAACGAGCTCGCGAAGGGCACGCGCTTCGCGTTCGACGCAGCGAGGATCGTGCCGAGCCTCTACCGTCCTTTCTCGCAGCAGTGGCTCTACTTTGATCGTCGACTTAACGAGTACGTGTCTCAGATGCCGCGCCTCTTCCCCGATAGCGGCACCGAAAACCGGGTCATCGGCGTACCTGCGAGTGAGTCCCGGTCCGGCTTCTCCGCGCTCATGGCGGACATCGTGCCGAGCTACAACGTCGCCGACATGGTCGGCTCGCAGTTCTTCCCGCTCTACCTGTACGACGGCGAGGGTTCCGAGTCCGATGCGAACGACGACGCGCAGACCTCGCTCCTCGCCGCGCCGAAGAAGCCACCCGCCGACACCGCCCGCCGCGACGCCATCACTGACGCAGGCCTCGCGCACTTCGCCGCCGCCTATCCGGGCAAGAGCCTCACGAAGGAGGACGTCTTCTACTACGTCTACGGCATCCTCCACTCCGCCGACTACCGCGAGCGGTACGCCGACAACCTCGGCAAGGAGCTCCCGCGCATCCCGCGCGTGAAGGCGGCCGCGGACTTCTGGGCCTTCAGCCGCGCCGGCCGCGCGCTCGGTGACCTTCACGTCGGCTACGAGCGCGCGCCCGAGCACCCCGCGCAGGTCGAAGCCCCCGCCAAGCCCACGGCTGTGCAGTACCGCGTCGAGAAGCTGTGCAGTACCGCGTCGAGAAGATGAGGTTCGGCAAGGGCAAGGACAAGAGCGTCATCCACTACAACCCGATTCTCGCGGTCCGCGACATCCCACTTGCTGCCTACGAGTACGTCGTGAACGGGAAGTCCGCGATCGAGTGGGTGATGGAGCGGCAGAGCGTCACGACCGACAAGGACAGCGGCATCGTGAAGGACGCGAACGCGTGGGCGACGGAGACCGTCGGTGACCCGCGCTATCCGCTCTCGCTCTTGCTCCGCGTGATCACGGTGAGCCTCGAGACGATGAAGATCGTGCGCGGGCTTCCGCCGTTGAGCGAGGCCGAGATGTATGCGGAGGCGGAGGCGCAGGAGTACCTGATGGTGGCGGAGCCGGTGGCAGGGCGCGATTGAGCGAGGCGGGCACGTGCTGAGGGCTGCGTCGGGCGCTGGAAGTGCTAGGAATTTGACGGGAATCCACGAACTGCCGCATGTGTTGAAGCTGAACGACGTATGAGCTTGAGCCCCTTCGTCACCCTGATCTTCCGAGGCGAGCGCTTCCAGAAGGCGGCAATGCCGCTCGAAGCTCTGCCAGAGCTCGCGGCGTACCGCGAGCTCGTGCTCGCCGTCGCGAAGGTGCTCTTTCAGGTGGAGAACCCGGACCGGCAGCGCTTGCCCAAGGGCTTCGAGGCTGGCTTCCGCCTTGTGCTGGAGCGCGTTGAATCGGGAAGTGCGATCCCGGTCGTCTCGCGTGTTTCTGACGAGCCGACGATGAAGATGCTCTTCCCGACGGCGGCGGCGCCGGACTGGTTCGATAAGGCGCGCGACGTGGTCGAACACGGCATTGCTGCGGCTGCGAAGGGCCAGCAGCCGGCAGAGCTCTCGAAGGAGATCCTCGCTCGGTTCAATGCCTTCGGCCGCACGCTCGGCGAGGACGAGTCGATCATCGTGGCGCAGCCGGGAAAACGCGAGGGAGCTGTGTACGATCGCGTGGTGCGCAGGAGACTCGTGCTGCAAGCACAGGCCACCTACGAGGACGAGGTCAATCTTCTTGGCGAGGTGCGCGCTGCGGACAAGGATGCCGAGGGCTTTGCGCTTCGCACCTCTGACGGCCGGAAGCTGGACGTGCATGCGCCGCCCCTGTTCTTTCCGCTGGCGCTGCGCTCTCTCGGAGAGTCTGCTCTCGTCCGGGTGCGTGGCACGGGGCTTTACGATGCTGATGGGACGCTGCTCAAGGTAACGATGGCCAGTGACGTCAGCCTTGCCGAAGAGGGCGAGGAGCAGACGCGTCCGGGCTGTCCGACGCCGGTCGAGATCCAAGTCGAGTCGCTGAAGGCCCTCGCAGCGGGTTGGTACGACGAATCGAGCCCCGCGTATGAACCGTCGTCGCTGGCCTGGCTAGGGAAGCTTCTCCTCGGGTTGCTCGACGGTTTCCAGTTGCCGCGCCCGTACATTTACCCGACGCCGGAGGGTCTCGCGCGCGCCGAGTGGTCCGGCGCTGCGTGGGAGATCGTTTCGAGCTTCGACCTGGACTCCCGGTCGGTCGAGGTGATGGCGGCGCGGACCAACTCGGACGAAATGCATGAGATCACGGTGCCACTTGCCGAACCAGGCGGCGAAAGCAAGCTCGGGCGCTTCCTCACCGAGCACCTCGCTACCCACTAGGCAACCGACGTGACGACGAGCGCAAGCGCTCCCCTCTCCGACGACGAAGAGCTCCTGTTTCGCCAGGTCCACCCGAGCTTCGTGCGCGATGGTCGGCCGAGCAGTCAGGCGTTCCGACCGACGGCAAAGGACGAGGGGAAGCTGTCGGTCGCCCGCGGCTCGCTGACAACGGCCGCCGGCGCATTTGAGCTGCACACTGCCGGGCTCGGGCTGCCCTCCGCTGGAACGTGGGCGGTCACCGTCGGGGAGTGTCGCGAGCAGGCGTTGAGCGTGCTGCCAGACCCACTGACATCACCGCCCGAGACGGTGGCCGACCCCGCGCATGCGCTGGTGGACTTCGCGCCGCACTCAAAGAGCCAAGGCGGAGCGAAGGGAGCGCGTCTGGCGCGCAAGGCTGGAACGCGGTCGGCTGCACCCGCCGATCGCCGCGCAGGAACCTCCTGCTGAACGCGGTACTCCGACCTTTACTTGATCCCCGGCAATAGAACGATGTCGTCGAGGCGGTTCAAGAAGGTCACAACGTACTCGGCTCGCGTCGGCCTCGGCTGCCTTCCGCCGGGATCCCCAAGGCAAGTCTTCGTTGCCCCCAGTTTGCCCAAAGCCATGTCGCTTCCCGTCGTTTCCCGTCACCCCTCGTCGGGTCCGGGTTCACGACACCAGCGAAAAAACCGGCGTGGCGCGTGAAAGAGCGCCCCTTGTGAAGGCCGGTTTCGGAACCATGCTCCCGCTCAAGCGTATAGGCCTTCCAAAGCTTGCGACGTGCCTTACTTCGATCGCCTCTCTGGTGAGGGCGTATAGGCCTTCCAAACACGGTTAGTCGGTCAAGTGGTGCCCGAGGGAGAAGACAACCTAACCGCGTTATGGGCGCAAAAGAATCGCACGTTGCCGCTGCAACCGCGGGCAAATGGAATACCGCCGATTGCCGTAAATTGCAGTAAATGTCGGGGAGACGAGGGTTCGCCCGCTTGCCGCGAGGGCCATTGCCCGTCCGTGTGACCCCGCGGCTTATCCCTTCTCTAGGTTGACGACGCCGACTCGGCGTGGGAACCATTAGCGCGGCGAAGTGGCGGAGCCTGTGGCAGCCGGGGCTCGGGCGCGAGGGCTCTTTCGGCTCAGGAGTTTCGTGATGTCAAAACAGACTCGCTTCGGCCGCAAGCCGGGGCCGCGTGCTTCGTGGCTGCCCGTCGTGCTGCTCGTGGGAGCGCTCGCCGCGGGTGCCTGCAGCGACACGATGGCGCCCGCCGGCAGGTACACGGCCGACGCCGGACAAGGGGCCGATGCGGAGCTGGGGTCGGGTGACGGAGGCGTCCCGCTCCCGCCGAGTGTCCAACT
>JALYHX010000201.1 GCA_030776305.1 Myxococcota bacterium | reverse complement strand
AGCGGGCCGTTTAGAAGGTCGGTGTCTTTCGGCCGATACCGTCGCGATCCCGCCGTCGGGGGTCGTCATCGTACGGGAGTACGACTCCTCGCCCCCGCCGGCGGCCTCGCTTGGTCTCGGCCGAAATACACCGACCTTCTCCTCAGGTACGTCCGCATCGTCGACAACGTGTAGCTCGATCTGAAGCGCTGGCGTAAGAACCGTCTCCTTTCGAAGTCACAAGGCGCCCCGCATCGACGGCATTGCCGATTGATAGAAACACCGCCAGCGCAATTGCGGTTGACGACGCCTTCACTGCGACGACCCTCAATTCACATCATTGCGCGGACCACTGCCGCACGGCTCCCGGATGCTCGCTCACTGTCACGTTGTCGCGGAGGTTCCAGAGGAGCAAGGCTCCGCCGAACAAGACCGTCCCGAGACCAATCTCGGCCACCCCGTGCCCGACCTCCTCCGCTCCAGATCCGGACGGCGCCGACGCACCATTGGCGATACCCAACATCGCAATGGCAATGCCTGACCCAAACAGCGCCCAGCCGATGACACGCCCCGCCGGAAGCGAGCGATGCACCTCGGTTCGGCCAAGGCTTGCGCGCAGGACTTCTGTTTTGCCCACCGTGACGGCGGCATTGGCTTCGATTGGGCCCCCGTAAACGCCATCCTTCGAGACCACGAAGCCGTCCTCGACATCCAGCGAGGACTCTGAAAGAGGCATGAAACGATAACGATGTGCGCCGGGTCCCACGTCGTCCACGCATGGTGTCACGCTGCAGACGAGGCGTTGCTCCGCGTCCTGGCGGTCCTCCACGACAGAGGCGTGCCCTTGTGCGACGTCGAGAACGACGCGGCCTTTGTCGCCCAGAGGCTGCGCGACCGCCTTCCATAGGTCGGGGACACTCTGGGCGGGCGGTTCGACGGGCGCCAAGTGCACGTACGAAGTGCTCGAACACCCCGTGATCGTCAAAGCGGCCAACCCATAACGAGCGAACCTTACGGCAGTCCTCGCGCGATCGAGATCCCAACCAACGACGCTTCCCATGGCCATCTCCCTTCAGGCCTCCATCGGCAGGAGCAGCCCGAAGTTGCGTTGATTTTGCACAAGGCGGTCGACCTGCGATAAGCGCGGCGGCCCAGAAGGCTATGAAGCGGCGACGCTCGCGCGTGCGTTTTCGTCACACTTTCGCGTGGCTACTATTGATCGCCCATTGCACGCCGAACTTGTCGGTAAAATTCCCGTAGTGGTCGCCCCAAAATTGCTTCTTGAAGGGCACCGTCACACGCCCCTCGCCCGACAACGATTCGAACAGCATTTCGGCCCTTTCGGGGCTGTCCTCCTCAATGAGAATGGCACATCCCTTCATCGGCTCTGAGTCCGGGCCGTCGGACGCATAGAGGCGAAGCCCGGGGCCTTCGAATACGGAATGCAGCACCTTCACACGCCAGGCGGCACCATCACGCTGCGCCATCGGCGTTCCTTCGTACCGCCGAAGCTCTCGAATTGTTCCAAGCCCGCAGGCCTCGTAAAACTGAAGCGCACTCTCACAGGTACCTTTGAAATACAGATACGGCGTGACTTGCATGGCGTGGCTCCCGGTCCTGCGGGACGGGCTTTTACCATCAATCGACTCGCCGCATCACGACACACCGCCACCCAGAGCCGCGCCGCGTCTCGCGCCGTTTGAGTCCCTCAGACTTCGTGAGCACGCTGAGCAGGCGTGACTCGCGTCATCGCGACTACGAGCCTTCCGCCAGGCTGTCACGTTCGCCGCGCTCCGCCTTTCGGCTTGCCCGGCTACCATGCTTGCTCCGCCATAGTGCCGCGCGATCGCTCGCACACCCGCGTCATGTACACGCGTTTGCTCGGTAAGCGACCGCGTCGGGCTCGTGTCGCATCGCGTGGACGTCCGATCTGCGCGCGTGACCGTGAGATCCGGACGGATGGAAGCCATTGTCGACACGTCGGAGGCGCCGTCCGCCGCGCTCGGCGCGTAAAGGCGAACGCGATGCGTCGTTCTCGTACGCGATGACGACGCCGTCGGCGCGTGAAGGCACGTTATCGCGCTTGACGGAGCCGTCCTCGGCGCGACAAGGCACTGATCCGGCCGCGTAACGCTCTCCTCCGCGCGCGATCGTGTCGGATCCGACCGCGTGACGTTCTGATCCGGACGCATGAAGCTCTTATCGGAGTGCGTGACGCTCTGATCCGGTCGCATGAAGCTCGGATCGGAGCGCGTAACGTTCAGAGCCGCGCCGGTGAAGGCCGTTGTCGGCTCGACATAGACCGTTATCGGCGCGATCACGACCGTCATCGGTCCAATGACGAGCTTTGTCCGTCCGATCGCGACGTTGATGCAAACGATCACGAGCTTCATGTGTTCGATCGAGGCGCGCATGCACACGAAAACGAAGCTCACGCGCTTGATCGCGAGCGTTACGCGACCGGAAACGAGCTTCATGCTCTCGATCGTGAGCTTCATGCTCCCGAAAGAGACGTCGACGCGCTCGGCGCGAAGCCCAATGCAAACGGAAAGGACGCTTGCGACGTCGAGCGGGACGTCGATCGCGCCTGCTTGGAAGAAAAAATGAAAAATCGACGTCCGCCCCGGTCATGGATCGCCCGCGAAACGCCAGGGGAAGAGCGAAGGGGGCGCGGGACACACGGCGAGGGTCGCCGGCGTGCTCGTCGCCGTCGTTTCTGTCCGACAAATGGAGAATCGTCATGGCAACGTCACCGATCACCACCGTCAATGTGAGCGCGCAAAAGCCGATCTCGGTGCCCTGTACCGGGCGCTCATCCACGGCATCAACACGCAGCTCGCCGGCGTCGACTCGTTCGTCCTCGGCAAGCAGACCTTCTCGCGCGCCGACCTTCTGGCCCGCCTTCAGTCGCGCATCGACGCGGCCGAGGCGGTCAAAGCAAACCGCGCGACCTTGCAGAAGTCGGTCGCCGACGAGCGGACGGCCGACTCCTCGATGAAGCCGCTGCGCGCGCAGATGAAGAGTTATCTTCAGGCGCGCTTCGGCAAGGTCAGCCCGGAGCTTCAGGACTTCGGCTTCACGCCGACGCGCAAGGCCAAACCGAGCGCGGTCGTCAAGGCAGCCGCGGTCAGCCGGGCCAAGGCCACGCGCGTCGCGCGCGGGACGAAGGGCACCCAGCAGAAGAAGCTCATCAAGGCGCCTCCCGTTACCGCGGTGGCGCCGCCGGGCCCCACGATCCCGGCGACCTCCGCCCCCGTGAACGCGGCGTCATCGCCCACGACGGCGACGGTCCCGGGC
>JALYHX010000200.1 GCA_030776305.1 Myxococcota bacterium | reverse complement strand
CTGCCGCCGGTTTTTGGGTCGTACCAGCGATAGTCGATGACCAGGTATTGCCAGCCTGACGGCTGCAACTGCCGCTGCATGACTTGCGCCTGGCTGTTCAGGTCACTTTCGGTGACGGCGTCGTTGTACGAATCGTAGCTGTTCCATCCCATGGGAGGCGTGAGGGCAAGGGTATTGCCGACCACGAGGGTGAGTGTTTGTTGGTCGCTACCCGCGGCGTTTGTTGCCGTCACGTTCACCGCAATCTGCCCGGGAGCGCCAGATGTTCCAGCGATTCGGCCCGTGGAGGAATCGATGGTCAGCCCGGCCGGCAACCCGCTCGCCGCGAAGGTGATGGGCCGCTGTCCGGAGGCCGCGACCATGTAGAGGAAGTCGCTTTGCGGCAATATGCCGATGGTCTGTGGACCCAGGATCCGCGGCGCGGCGGGGGACGGTGCCATTGAAATGGCGATTTGGGTTTGAGCAGCGTGGGCGATCCGAGGGATCGATGAAACGGCAACGATGGCGCTCAAACACAAGGTCCGGCGCACGAGCCCGCCCGACCGGCGACGAAGACTCGAGACCCGATGTGCTTCAAAGGAACTTGAAACCATGGTGAGGGAATAATGGCGCCGTCGCCCGATTCCTTTCACCGTAACCTACGTGGACGTTGGCGCATACGGTCCCGTCTGATCGGCGAAGCGGCCTTGCCAGAACGGAGCCTATTGTTTCCGTTTTCTCGGGAAGGTGGGTTGCTCGTCCGGGTCGAACTGACGCGGTTTTTGAGAGGGGCGTTTTTTTCTTTCGTCACGGATCCTCTGGTAGCGAGCAATCGCGGCAATCAAATTCATTTCGTCCGCCGTTTGCACGATGGGCTTCTTCGATCGCGCCCACTTTTCTGCCATGTCAATCAAAGCGTTGATCGCGTTGACCAGGTCTTCTCGAGATGTACCCATGTTGGCGATTGTCCTTGCGTCCTTACATTGAGTCTGCCGCCGTCACCGTGGCATTGGTCGGCGGCGGCACCGACGCAAAAGCCGCCGCCTTCACCTTGGATGTTTCGCCTGTCCGGTCGAGCGCGAGCTTGAATAGCACCGGTCCAATCATTTCGTTGACGGCGACGGTCGCAAGGGCCAGGGCGCGGAAGGGTGGACCGATGGACGGAAACTCGCGCTCGATGATCACCGAAAGTCCCAGCGTCAGCCCCGCTTGCGACACGAGCCCCGACCACCCCCATCGTCTCAGCACGGGCGGGTCGTCGGCGAGACGGGACGCGGCCCGAGACGCGATCCACGTGGCGACGGCCCGCGTACCGGCGAGAAGGAGCGCGACCGGCCACAGGCCGCGCAGAAGGGGGACGTCGAGATGTGCCCCTGCGGTCGCGAAGAAGACGACATAAACAACAGCGCCAGTCTGTTCGATGTAGTGAACGAAATTTTGCCCCTGCTTGGATGCGTTTCGCACGACGAAGCCCGCCACCATGAACGTGAGCAGCGGGTCGAACTGCAGGTACTCGAGCACCGTGCTGACGCCAAATCCGAGGACGAGCAGAACGACGAGCATCTGCCGGTTTACGATACGCAAGTAAGCCGCGATGACGAGCCCCAGCGTGGTGCCAAGCGCAACGCTGCCAAAGAGCTCGTGTCCGAGGATCGCGAACGACTGAAGCGAGAAGCTCGCTGACGAGTCGATCAGCGGGCGCACAAGACCCAGCACCACCGAAAGCATGACGACGACAACGACATCCGACGTCATGACGAAGGCAAGGGTGAATGTCATGAGCGGGCCGCTTGCCCGTGTTTGCGAAAGGATTCCGAGCGTCGCCGACGGACTGCGGCTCACGGAGAGCACGCCCCAAAGGAGCGCCACTGCGACCAGGACGCCCGGAGATAGCACTCGGGCGAAGGGGATCAACGCGCGCGCGGCCACGAACACCGCACCCACCGCAACGAACACGAACATTCCTTGCACGAGCATCGACCAAGCCAGCCCACGTAAACCCTTGCGCACGGAGTCGAGATCGAGCTCCGCCCCGCCGGCCAGGGCGATGAGCGAAAGGGCGAGCGTATTGATGGGCGACAACGCATCGACGGTGTGCTCGTCCACGAAACCCAGCGCGTAGGGTCACGCGGCCACCCCTGCGAACAGATAGGCAGTGAGATGCGGAAGGCCGAGCGGCTCGAGCAGCTGGCCGGTCACCGTCCCGGCGAGCAAAAGGAATCCGATCGCCGTGATCGTCCACATCCCCCCGTGCACATCGGGCACC
>JALYHX010000199.1 GCA_030776305.1 Myxococcota bacterium | reverse complement strand
CCTGGATTCGGTCCGCGTGGGCCCCCGCTTGATCGAGCTCGGCGATCTGCCGCTCGATGCCTGCGATGGCGTCGCGCGCCTCCTGTGCCTTGCGAGTGTCGTCGTGCTCCTCATCGACGGCCGGACGGACGCCGCCATTCGTCGCGAGCGCGCGTTGCATGTCGCCGATCGCGGCCACCGCGTGGACCAGCCCGGAGCCCTCCCGCTCGAGCACCCCGCGACGACGCGAAATGCGGATGTATCCTGCGTCGACACGGACCAAGGCGGCAATGGTTCGGATCACTTCCGGGCTTGCTCCTCCCACCTCTGCTCTTGCCGCGTCGGTCCCGGCGTGGACGGCCGCGAGCAACCTCTGCGTCGACACCTCGCTCTCGCTGATCCGCCGCGCGGCGTCTCGCACGGGTTCATATCGCGCCAAGAAATCGACGAGCTGCTTGTCGGCGTCCAAGAACCGACACCGCGCGAGATCGATCCAGGCACCGAGGACCAGCGCCTCGTCGTCGTATCGATGATGGATTCCCAACCTCGCCAGCTCGGCCAGGAGTTCGTGGGCTCCCTCGTAGTCTTTCTTCTCGTAGCGCGTCGTTGCTGCTTCGTATAGCGCCTCCGCGAGACGATCACTGTCACGCGGCACGAGGTAATAGTAGTAGCGGGCGTTGTCGTTTCGGCCCTGCTCGTGCGCGATCCGACCCAATCCGAGCCGCGCCAGGTCGCGGACCGCGAAGAACTTCTCATCGGCGAAGACGGGCGTGGTCGCCGCGCTGCGCTCGGGATCCGCGACCTTGCAGAGCAGGTCTTCGCCTGCCTTGAAGTTCCCCTTCTCGACCTGGATCAGGCCGGAGAGATACGTCGCCTCGGCCCAGAATCGACACCGCTGCGTGACCATCGCGTAAGACCCAAGCGCGCCATCTGCATCTCCACGGGCCTCCTTGGCGCGTCCGTTCATGTATTCGATCTCACCGCGAACCTCCTCGGGCGCACCTTTGGGTACGTTCGCCAGGTCCCTGGCTACCGCCACGAACTCCTCGCTCTCGAGCGCGATGTCGACGAGCCGCCTCACCGCGCGCCGCGCCCACGTCGCCCGCCCGTCCCAAGTCCCGTTGGTGTCGATGACACGACGAAGATACGCCCGCGCCGGGTCGTCGATTCCCGCGGCCGCCAATGCGTCGCCGAGGCGGAAGACCGCGGCACGGCCCACCTCTGAATCGGCGTAAAGGTAGAACTGTGGATGTTCGACGAGTTCTCCGAGGCGCGCGATTGCGTCGTCGACACGCCCCGACGTCATCAACTGCTCGGCCTCGGCCACGCGCGCCGAGACCGTTTCCACACTGAGCTGGGGCTCCCCGAGACGACGCGCCTGCAACGCAGCGTGATAGGCGCGCATGCCTAGAGCAAAGACCTCGCCGCCGGGAGAAGGCGCTGACGCCGATGGGTCGACGCGGTCCTCGCCGCACCAGATGTAATGGTAACCTGCGCACCCGTCGTGACCACGCGCGTCGGTCGTCGGCGGCGGCTGCGGTGGCTCCGCCCGAGCCGCCGTCGGAGCCATCGGCGCCGAAAGCGAGAGCCCGAGAACCGTTGCCAGTAGTCGCATGCACGATGTCTTCACGTCGTCATCCCCATCAGAGCGGCTGCGCCTTGGCTTGCGCGCGCACGCGAAGGTCATATTGTCCCTTCTTCTCGCTGATGAAGTCCCCTCCCATCGTGGAGTCGTCCGAAAGGTGGAGGTCGTCGCGCAGCCTGGCGTCTGCGGGCACGTCGACGACGAAACGCGAACGCTGCGACGAGCGGAACGTCTCGTCACGATCGTCCCGGCGCTCGACCTGGATCGTCACGGCGTGATGGCCCGGGGCGACCGCGTGGTCGTACACGATGGTGGCGTCGTCCGCGCGAAAGGCAGCGGCGGAAGTCCACACGGTTCCGTCGTCGAGGGCGACGCTCAGGCTGGCAATGCGAACGTGATCGCCGCTGGTCTGCAGCGCGATCACCATGCGGGAGTGAAAGAGTACGTCACTCACCGCGGCGGCGCGCGCTCGGAGCGACGCAAGGTCGGCCAGGAGGCGGTCGTAGTCGATCGACGTCGTCGTCAGGCCCGCATCGGAGAACTCGTTCGCCGCAGGATTGAGCGGTGACAGCTTCGCGCTGCCGTCACCGAGATCGAAGGGCAATGGCTGGACCGGCCCCGCGTCGCCGGGTCCCGGCGGCGTCGCCGGGAAGCCCGCAGACGCAGCGCTTGCATTGTCGGGAGCCGTAGCGTGTGGTCTCGAGCTCGGGTGGGGGGGCGAATGACCGGCACGAGGCTGCGCGAACGCAATCGCGCCCGCGACGAACGCCGACGCCAGAGCCCCTCCCGCGATGAGCCTGGCGCGCATGACTCGATGGTGCCCGGAAGTAGGCTCGTCGCCAAGTGCGGTCTGTATCAGCCCCCGAACGGCACGAAGACGCTGGCGCCAAGGGTCACGAGCACATCGTTGACCAAGTGCCGATCACCGACGAGCACCTCGTCGAGCACATGATCGCGCGCGTCGAAGCGGACCGCGAACCACTTGCCGAAGTAGAGCTTCGTTCCAATACCGGCGCTCGCCGTCACGCCGCGCGACGTCGAATCATCCGTGACCCCGGCCCCGATTGCGACGTTGAAATCGAAGCGGCTGATGCCCTCACCCATCCAGCGCAGTTTGCCGTACGCGAAAGACCAAACCAGGTGTCCGAAATAAAGTCTTCCAGGTTTGTCGGGTCGGTCGAGCACTTGGATGTCGGGATAGCGCCTCTCGTAAGCGTCGGTTACGGCGCTCCGGAATCGCGTGAATTCGACGCTCGCCTCCAGCGCCAGATCCTCGCTGAAGTGGAACGTGTAGGCACCTCCGGCGAGCCAGTTGGACGAGTAGAGATCCGCGGCGTACCAGCCGCCCATGGCGGACAACTCGTGGCGGTACGCTTTGGTGAACAAGCGCTGCTCTACGCCGCGGTAATGGCGGCCGCCGATGAGCTCCTGCTGGAGCTCCTCGTCGACGCACTGGCCAAATGCCGCCCCCGGCGCCAAAAAAAAGCACCCGAGGGCCGTGACGAAGAGCGCGGCGGCGGTGAACCGGGATCGCTCTCGCATCCTCTGGCTTTGGGGGTATCAGCGTCCTTCCGCGACTGTCAATCAAGCTGGACCTGGCCGTGTCGCGGCGCTAGGGCTTCGCTGGACCCCATTCCATGACGGAACGCCTCCCCTGCGCGTTGGCGATCGGCGGGCTCGATCCCGGCGGTGGGGCCGGGCTGCTCGCGGATCTTCGAGCATTCGCTGCGGCGGGAGTCTTCGGTTGCGCGGCGGCCGCCGTCTTGACGGTGCAATCGACGGCGGGTCTCAAGGCCGTGCGGGCGGTCCCGGGCGCGGAGATCGTGGCGCAGGCCGCGGAGGTGCTTCGGCACCAACGCGTGCGTGCCGTGAAGGTGGGGGCTCTCGGGACGGAAGCGAACGTGCGCGCGGTGGCTCGACTTCTCTCGCGCCATGCGAACATCCCGATTGTCGTCGATACGCCCATGGTGGCGACGAAAGGGCGAGCGCGGCTGCTCTCCGTGCGGGCCATGTCCGCTCTCCAAAGCGAGCTCGTTGCCGGAGCAACGCTCGTCACCGTGAACCTCAGCGAAGCCGAGGCGCTGCTCGGCGAGCCGGTGTGTTCGGTCAGCGAGGCGCGCGATGCGGCCAGGGCGCTCGCCCGCCGAGGAGCACGTGCTGTCCTCGTGAAGGGGGGTCACATGACCGGCGCGAGCGCGACCGACG
>JALYHX010000198.1 GCA_030776305.1 Myxococcota bacterium | reverse complement strand
CCACTCGACCGCTCAATCGCGCGCCCGACAACTTAGGCCCGCGTGGCGGGACGGGCTCATCGCCGCGAGCGGCTGCGGCAGGGTTCGACGAAGATGGTCTCCATCACTTCCCGACACGACGCCGGTCACGCTCGACTGGCGCTTCCCGCGCAAATAGTCGCTGGGGACGACCTGGGAGATGTGGGTACATCAATCGTCGACCTGGTGTGGCAGCACGGATATTGATGATCCGGCGAGGGTCGGACGTCTTGCCCCTCCGAAGGAGACAGCCGTGAGTGTGATCAAAGAGTTCAAGGAGTTTGCCCTCAAGGGCAACGTCATCGACATGGCGGTCGGCATCATCATCGGCGCCGGCTTCGGAAAAATCGTGACGTCTTTCGTTTCCGATGTCTTGATGCCGCCGTTCGGTCTCGTGCTCGGCAAGGTCAACTTTGCCAACCTGTTCTTCGATCTCTCCGGCACGCATCCGGAGTCGGTCGAAAAAGCGAAGGCCGCCGGCGCGCCGACTATCAACTACGGCCTCTTCCTCAATACGATCATCGACTTCGTCATTGTTGCCTTCGTCATCTTCCTGATCGTCCGATGGGTGAACAAGCTCAAGTCGCCCCCCGCAGTGACGACCAGAGACTGTCCGTTCTGCTTTTCCGCCATACCGATCAAGGCAACCCGTTGTCCGCACTGCACGAGTGAAGTCGGAGCCGTCGCATGAAAGTCCGCCGCGGCCGTCAAAGCAGCCCGGGGCCCCGGTTCACTCTCATTTTACCAACTGGTTGATTGGCGATAGGCGCTGTTGCGGACCTCCGCACTCACGCTCCGATTCGTTCGCACCGCTTCGGCGTGGCCCGAATCCGAACCGAATCGTGGCCTTGGCAGATGCCCTAAGCCTTCGCGGCACGGGGAGAACTTGGCGGGGATCGATTGGCTCGACCTGTGCTTGCAGCGCCGTGCCGTATCACGTCTGTGGGGGGCCGGGGGGGCAGACGTGGTCGGCAACTTATTCAAGGTCTGGACGAAGCCAGGGCGTCGCACCGTCCTGCGCATGATGCGCTAGGCCCGACGCCCGAGCTGAGCGAGGGCGGACGACGACGAACGTGAAGAATCCAGGCCTTGGCTCCAGTTTGAAGAAGGCCTAGCTCTCGAACCGGGGAAAGATCGCCTCCATGGAAGCGACTCCGCACACACGCTCGAAGCGCGCCAACTCATCGCCTCTTTCCTTTGGTCACCACCGTGGCCAGCACCCTGGGCTCCGGTGCGGGAGGTGGATACCGGCGCGACCACTCCGCGTCGCGATGCTCGAGCGCACGGCGGGCAACCGTCCGAGCTGCCTCGCCGTCACGCGACTTGATGAGGTCGATGAGCGCCGGGTAAAACATGACCGAGTTGGCGCAGTCGTCGTAAAGGATCGCGACCAGCTGCGGGTGCTCGTCGGGCCAGCGTGCGAACGTGTTGAGCAGGAGCTCGAGACCCATGTTGCGTGCTGCCTTGCAGACCGCGCGCATGAACGCCAGATCCACGCGCGCGAACGCCACCGGATCGTCGACGTGCTCGCGCAACACCTGCGCGCACGTCGCGATGGCGTCGATATCATCGGCGGTATGTCGCTCTGCTGCGAGAGCGACTGCTTCGGAAGCAAGGATGCGACGCGTCTCCAACGCACTGCGCACGAGTTCGTGCCAGGCTGGGTCCGCGAGCTTCAAACCCTTGACGAGCGTTCCGAGCATCTCCAGGCCCGCACGCTCTCGCCACGATGCGACGACGCTGCCTGCACCGTGCCGCGTGGTGATCAGGCCAAGCGCCTCCAGCCGCGCGAGCGAGGCGCGCAGCGTCAGTCGGTTCACGCCAAGCGCGAGGGACAGTTCGCGCTCGGACGGCAGGTGTGTTCCCGGCCGAAGTCTGCCAGCCAAAATCTCGCCGCGCAGTCGGTCCGCAACGGCGTCGACGACACTCTGACGGGCGACGGGTGCGAGCGCAGCGAGCGTCTGCAGATCGGCGCCTATCGCGGTGTCGGGGGGCGTTTCGTCGTCGGCCATCCCATACTCCTCTACTGGTTGAACCAGTTGACATGGGGGACCGGTCTGCGCAAGTAGTTTCGCTGCAAATTAGTTTACGCATACTCGCACCGACCTGGGCTTCCTGCGCTAATGTCCGGTGAATGATCGACCTTCGCAGTGACACCGTCACACGACCGACTGCGGCGATGCGCGAGGCGATGGCTCGAGCCGAAGTGGGCGATGACGTGCTCGGTGACGATCCTACGGCGCGCGCCCTAGAAGAGGAGGTGGCGCGCATCACCGGCAAGGCCGCGGCGCTGTTTGTCCCCAGCGGGACGATGGGCAATCAGCTCGCGATCGCGACCCAGACGCGACCGGGCGACGACGTCATCGTCGGCGATGGAGCCCACCCGGTTCTGCACGAATGCGGCGCTGGCGCCGCGCTCAGTGGTGTTCAATTCAGCATCGCCGGACGCGGGGGTATCTACACGCCAGAACAAATGGAGGCCGTGGTGCATCCGCGAGCGTCCTGGATGCCGCGGACATCGCTCGTTGCCATCGAGAATACGCACAACACTTCGGGCGGACGCGTGTGGCCTCAGTCACAAGCGCAGGCCGTGGCCGAGCGGGCTCGAGCGCTGGGATTCGCGACGCACTTGGACGGCGCGCGAGCGTGGAACGCGAGTGTGGCGACCGGCATCGACGTCGCGATGCTGTGCGCCCCCTTCGACACGGTGAGCGTGTGCTTTTCGAAGGGCCTTGGAGCGCCGGCAGGGAGCGCGTTTTGCGGGGCGACGAACGTCGTCGATGAGGCGCGTCGGCTTCGTAGGCGCTGGGGCGGTGCGATGCGACAAGTGGGCGTGCTCGCGGTGGCCGCGTTGCATGCGCTCGCGCACCATCGCGCCCGCCTCGCCGAGGATCACTCGAACGCGCGAAGGCTGGCCGACAAGATGAGCCGCGTGGCGCGCGTGAATGTCGACCGAGCGGCCGTCGAGACCAACATCGTAAACATCGATCTCGAGGTCCCCGCGGACATCGTCGCGCAAGCGGCTCGTGCCGCCGGGGTGGCGCTCATCGCAACGGGCCCGAACCGGCTGCGCGCCGTGACACACCTTGACGTTTCTCGTGCGGACGTCGATGCGGCAGCGGGGATCCTCGCTGAGGTGGTGGCGCGAACGGCGAATTAAGGCGCTAGGTCACTCGTCTTTGTCCTCTTCCTCCTCTTCTTTCTCGTCATCGTCCTCGTCGATGTCCTCGTCTTCGTCGAATTCCTCGTCCTCGTAGTCTGCGGATTCTTCTTCTTCTTCCTCCTCGGGATCGGCGGCGACGCCTCGTTTCTCGAGTTTGAGATCGATTCCGACGTCCCCGAGCTGCGTGTCCAGTAACTCGAGCAACTCGTCGGCGTCGTCGCCCGACCATTCGTCGAGCAGGTCGGTCAAGAACTCGAAAAAGTCGCCGCTATCGAGACGGCGCTCGATTTCCTCGACTTGATCCTCCGTGAACGCCTCGAGAACGTCCTCGCGCAGCGTCTCGATGTCGCCCTCTTCGATCGCATCCTGCGCAGACAGGCGGATCTGGCGAAGCGCGCGCTTGTCGAGATAGATCTCCATTGCTTTCGGCAAGTGCGAGTATGCGAACCGCCCTCGAGCTGTCAACGCCCGTGTGCGCCTCCGGTGGGTGTATGCTCTGGAATGCTGTGGCCACGCTCAACATGACGCTCAACCTGAACGTCGGCTTGGCGGCCGCTTGCACTTTCGTACTTGCGCTCGCTGCCAATCGTGCGTGGGCTGACGACAGCGCGTCGGTGGCTCTGACCGAGTCGATCGTCGCTCCACCGCCTAGCGAGCGCGCCTATATCCAGTACGGTGCCGCGCTGTCCGCTGAGATCGTCGCGTTCCCCGGCCCCGCCTGCGCCGACACGACCAATCCATGCATCCTCGGATCCGGCGGTGGCATCGTCGCGCGCGGTGGGTGGCGACCGACGGAAACCCTTTACGTGGGCGGCGCCTACGAGATGTCCAAGCAGGAGCCTCACCAGCTCTATCGGCTTGCCATCCTTCAGCAACTGCGTGGCGAAGTGCGGCGCTACTTCCCGACCGGGCGCGAGGCATCCCCATTTCTCTTGGCGGCGGCCGGCATCGGCGCGTACGGAAACTACTGGTGGCCTGTCGATACTTGGGGGCCGAGCGCCACTTTGGGCGGCGGTATCGAAATCCAGCTCGGTGGGGCCGGGGTCTTCATCATATCGGTCGCTTACCGTCCCATGTATCTCGACTCATGGCGCGACTCGAGTCGGCTATGGCACGAAGCGGGAGTTGCACACTTCATGGGGCTCGAAGCAGCGATCGAGGCGCTGGACAGCCTGTGAGCCTATGCGCCATCCATGAGAGCGGGCGCGCCTTGACTCCTGCGGGGACGCCGTTGTCCCATCGACCTGCGTGATCTGTACGATGTGCGGCCGGGACAACCCGAGCCATCTCGTCTTTTGTCAGGAGTGCGGTCAAAGGCTCGCCCCGCGCGTCGCGTCTTGCGCGCCCGAAGGGGGGGTTTCGCCCACGTCGCCGCTGGCCGCAACTGCCGCGTCTCCCGTCTTCGCGCCGAGCTCACGATCGCCCGGCTCGAGCAAAGCGCGACCCGCGGCGCCCCCGGTGTCCTTCAGCCAGCGGCGAGAGACGCAACGGCCGCAAGAGCCCTCCCTTCCGCTCGAAGAGACGGCCAGCGCTCTGCCGCCCGTCATGTGTCCTCTCTGCGGTAGCGCCAACCAGCGCGGCTTGCGCTTTTGCATCACGTGCGGCCAGCAGCTCACGCGCGCGGGCGGCGGCAACCGCATCGGTGCGATCGAGTTGATGCGCACGGTCGTCGACGTGCAGCTTCCGGACGCGACCGCTACCGATGCTCCGCCGATCGAGCCGGCGCGCGTCATCGACGTCGTCCCTCCCGAGCGGCGCTCCGATCAGCGGTTGTGCCCGCGCTGCCGTGGCGTGTGTGAGCCAGCCTCGCAGTTTTGCCGCTTTTGCGGGCTGTCGCTCGCCAAAGCCATCGCACAGAACACGACGGCCGGGGCCAGCGCTGCGCCCCCGGCCTTGGACATTCAGGTTTCTTCCGCACGAGCTAGCCTGGTGCTCATCGCGCGAGACGGCACCGAGGGGCGCAGCTACGCGCTCGGTGCATCGACCGATCTCGGTCGCGTCGAAGGTGAGATACTCTTCGCGGATGACCAGTACGTCTCGCCACGCCACGCGCGGATCGTGTCGCGCGACGGAGAATATTCCGTGCGCGATCTCGACAGCACGAACGGGATATTCATGCGGATTCCGTTCGAGACTCTGACCGTGGACGAAGAGTGGGATGGTAGGGAAGATAAGATTACGATGCGCGGCCACCGTCAGGCCGGGGCGCCGATTTCTGAGCCGCGTTCCGAACAGCC
>JALYHX010000197.1 GCA_030776305.1 Myxococcota bacterium | reverse complement strand
GGTTGGACCAGCCCGGCCCCGAACCGGCGGGGCCAGTGCCTGGTTGGCCCGTCACGACGCCGCAGCCGACGAGGGCGTCTGTCGTTCCCGATCCGTTCGCGAATGCGCAACCGACCCCGGCGCCAGCCCTCGCCGCGACACCCTTTTCCGTCGCTCCCCCACCGCCCGGGAAATCACCACCGTGGATCCCGCTGGCGATGATCGCCGCTGCAATTGCCTTTGGGATTACCGGCGCCGTGGTCCTGTTCCGGCCCGCTACGCCCGCCGCCGGCCCCGTCACCATTCCGACTCCCGGCGCCCTGACGGCGGCGACCGCGACTTCGAAGTCCGTTTCGGCACCCGCGCCGAGCGATCTGCCGGAGCCGGGGACGACTCCAATCGTCACCGTCGTCAAGGGATCGGCCGCCAATGCGGCGAAGACGGCGACGTCGGCGACGTCGGCCAACCAAGGACGATCGCTGGACTTGCATTCGCTCACGCAGAATTCGCCAGGCATTTCTCCCGTCGACGACCAGGGTGGCGAAGGGCCAAAGGCTGCCAGCCAATGCATTTCGGAAGGCCAAGTGCAGCAGGTCATCGGCTTGCATCAGACGGGCATCCGCCGTGCTTGCTGGGAGCGCAACCCGACCATGAAACCCACGGTGAACGTGGGCGTCGCGTTGACCATCGGTGCGGACGGCAGTGCGCAGAGCGTTTCGACGACCGGGGACGAGCCGTCCGTCACGAAGTGCATTGAGAACGACATCAGGAATTGGCGGTTCCCAGCCATGGGCTGCGTGCAAAAGACGAGCTTCTCGTTCAAGTTCGTTCGCCAGTAGAGACGCTGCAAGCGGCGCCTCCGGACAAACGATCATCAGCGATCTCGCACGCTGCCGTACGGAGCTGTTATCGTTGTCCCCCCGAAAGAAGCGTATCGCCCCCAGAGCGGGGGCCCGAGGAGATTCTTGCCATGGAGCACAATCGAACGATCAGGAAGTTGTCGCTGATCGCGCTGGGCGCAACGGCAGTCTTGCCGGTTGCGGCAGCGTGTGGGGGGAGCAGCACCCCGCCCGCCAACACGGCCAGCACGGCGACGACGACCAACGTCGGAATGGGACAACCGCCTCCGGGATATCCCGGAGCTGCGCCTCCCGGTTACCCCGGCTCGGCCCCCCCGAGCTACGCGCCCGGCGCACCGCAGCAAGGCTATCCCCCGGCAGCGCAGACGGCGTATCCCCCAGTTGCGCAGCAGTCGCCAACGCCGGCAGGTTATCCGCCTCCCTCTGGCACCGCTCCCGCCCCGTCGAGTACGCAAGCCCCGGCCGGGCCGCTTGCGCCGACCGATCCGAATAGCCTCCAGGGAATCCTTCAGGGGATTCAGACCGCCCTGCAGGGAACCACCGTTCCGGGCGGCGCCCTTTCGGGCGATGTCACGGACGCAGGGCTCAAGCTCTTCGCGGCAAGGAGCGCGGTGGGGATGCAACCGGAGGGCGACGAACTGAAGCAAACCCTTACCGAGGGGCAGCACGCAGTTCAGATGGTCACGCTGTCGGCAGGCAAGTGCTACGCGATCGTCGGGTTTTCTGCGCCGGGAGCGGTCAAAGACCTCGACCTCAACTTGCTTGCCCCTCCCTTCTACGTCACGCTCGCCGGGCAGGATCTCACCCACAACAATACGCCGACGATCGGTGCGGCGCCGAACCCCATGTGCCCGGTGATCGCGTTTCCGCTTCAGTACAAGCTGGACGTCTTCGCGAAGAGCGGCTCTGGGCAGGTTGCGGTGCAGCTCTATTCGAAGAACAAGACGTAGCCCGGCGTAGGCCGCTAAGCTCGCCTCCCATGATCAGCGCGACGGCGAAGCGCCGCGTCTTGTTGTCCGTGCTCGCGATCCAAACAGCCGCCATGACAGCCGCATGCGGTGGCGGGAGGCCCTCCGAGCTTCCGGCAGCGCGAACCGAACCGACGACGGCCCCGGCGCCATCGACTGTGCCGGTCGCGATCGTACCCCCCGTCGATGTCCAGAAAACCGAGGTCCAGTCAGCGGCTCCCGCAGAGACCACGCAAGCTCGGGCATACATTCTCACCGCCGACGCGAGCACCGTTCAAAGGCTGTTCGACGATACGCGCCATGCCGCTGCGGCCGTTCTCAAGCCAAAGGGTGCAACGGGTGCAGACCCCCTGGCCAACGGACTTCGAGAACTCGCGAAGCGCGCGGCGCCTGGGATGCAACCGGATGGTCCGCTGGCGACCGGCGACATCAAGGAAAAGCAGAACGTTCAGACCGACATCACTCTGCAGCCAGGCAAGTGCTACGCGATCCTCGGATTCTCGGGAAAAGTAAGAGACCTTGACCTTTACCTGCTCTTGCCGCCTGGCATCCTTTCGGGGCAGGACACCACCGACGACAACCTGCCGGTCATCGGCGGTCCGCCACAGCCGATGTGCCCCGTCGCGACCACGCCGGTCACGTACAAGCTCGACATTGTCGCCGATCGCGGAGCGGGCGAGGTCGCGGTGCAGCTCTACTCGAGAGCACATTAGGCACTGGCCATGTTCTGGCCCGCGAGCGTGCCCGTGCCCGTCAGAGACTTCCCTCGTCCGTGAGTGGACGAGAGACGTCAACGAGGCGACGAAGGACGTTCGGATCGAGACGTCCCTGCAAAGGAGGAGACTTGCTGCGAAGTTTCCCCGCAACATTCGCGGCCGACTGGCGATGAAGGATGTGTGACTTCATTTCTTCATCTTACGCCCCTCGACCCGAGCTACCCCACGCGACTGCGGTCGCTCGCGCGACCGCCGGCGTCGCTCACGCTGCGTGGTGGATCGCTCGAGGCTACACACGTCGTCGCGATCGTCGGCTCGAGAAAGGCGAGCCCCGATGCCGAACAATACGCGCGTGAGCTCGCCGCCACGCTCGCTCGGGCTGGGGTGGTCGTCGTGTCAGGCGGTGCGCTCGGG